>MGTJ01000133.1 GCA_001799395.1 Desulfobacterales bacterium RIFOXYA12_FULL_46_15
GGTTTTTGACAATATCCAGGTCAAAAACCGGTTTATTATTTTTAACCGGGCGGAAATTTACAGGGAATTTTTTAAATAAGTTCGCACCTTTACCATTAAACACGTATTTAATGACAAAGGTGCGGGTTTATTAATTTTGAAAATTTCCTTGCATTTTCCGCCTTTATTATTAGGAGATATTATGGAAGAAAAAGTATTTACAACAACCATCAATGGGAGAGAATTTTCCATCAGCAGCGGAAAAATTGCCAAGCAGGCTTCCGGGGCCGTCACTGTAACCTATGGTGAAACTATTGTGCTTGTGACCGCAGTTGCCTCAAAAGAACCCAAAGAAGATGTGGATTTTTTACCGCTGACCGTTGAATACCAGGAAAAAATATATGCAGCCGGCAGGATTCCGGGGAATTATTTCAGGCGTGAAATCGGCAGGCCCTCAGAAAAGGAAACCCTGACGGCAAGATTGATAGACAGGCCCATCCGCCCCCTTTTTGAAAAAGATTATAATTTTGAGACCCAGGTCATTGCCACGGTTCTGTCCATGGACAAGGTCAATGAACCGGATACGCTTGCCATGATAGGCGCCTCTGCCGCACTTTTCATTTCAGATATCCCCTTTGACGGCCCTATTGCCGGTATTAAAGTAGGCAGGGTAAATGGTCTGTTTATTGCGAATCCCACCATGGAAGAGATGAAAGAAAGTGATATTGAACTGGTCGTGGCGGGTTCAAAAACCGGAGTGGTTATGGTTGAGGGCGGGGCCAATATAGTATCTGAAAAAGATATGCTGGACGCCATCTTTTTCGGCCATGAAGCCATGCAGCCCATTATTGATCTGCAAGTCCAGCTGCAAAAGGCCCTCGGCAAAGGAAAAAGAGTGTTTACACCGCCTGTGAGGGCGGAAGAACTGGTTTCCCAAGTGATAGAATATGCAAAGGATAAAATTTATAAAGAAGTTCAGATCAAGACAAAAATAGAGCGGCAGAAAGCTTTAGGAGATCTGAAGGATGAGGTTGTAAATCATTTTGTAGCTCTTTATCCTGAAAAGAAAAAAGACATTAAAGAAGCCTTTAGCAAATGCCTGAAGAAAGTTAGCCGTGATATTGTTTTAAAAGAGGATAAACGAATTGACGGCCGGGCCTTTGATGAAATCCGGCAGATTACCTGTGAAGTGGGAACTCTTCCAAGGCCTCATGGCTCGGCTCTGTTTACACGGGGGGAAACCCAGGTGCTGGGCGTTTTAACCCTTGGGTCCGGAATGGACGAACAACGGGTTGAAACCCTGTCCGGAAATGAAACACGATCCTTTATGCTGCATTATAATTTTCCTCCCTTTTCCGTGGGAGAGTGCAAACGGCTTGGTGGCCCCAGTCGAAGAGATATCGGTCATGGACATCTGGCAACGAGGGCTTTGGAAAGGGTTATTCCCAGCCAGGAAGATTTTGAATATACCATCCGGCTCGTCAGTGAAGTAATGGAGTCCAACGGCAGCTCATCCATGGGAACGATCTGTTCTGGTACCCTGGCGTTAATGGATGGCGGTGTTCCTATAAAAGCACCGGTTTCAGGGATTGCCATGGGCTTGGTAAAAGAGGGGGACAAAATCGCTGTGTTATCGGATATTCTTGGAGATGAGGATCATTTCGGAGACATGGATTTCAAAGTGGCCGGTACTGCAGACGGTGTCACTGCCCTCCAGATGGATATCAAGATTAAAGAACTTTCCCGTGAGATCATGGAGAAAGCCTTGAACCAAGCCAAAGCAGGCCGTATTCATATCCTGGATAAAATGCTGGCAACACTTCAGGTATCGCGTCAGGAGGTTTCTCCCCATGCCCCTAAAATTGTGAGCATCCAGATCAATGCAGATAAGATAAGGGAAATCATCGGCCCGGGCGGTAAAGTGATCCGGGCGCTTCAGGCTGAAACCAATACCGTGATCGAGGTAAATGATTCAGGCATTGTCAAGATTGCAGCGGAAAATGAACAGGATGCTGCTGCTGCATTAAAGCGAGTATCCGATATTGCCCTTGATCCTGAAATCGGTGCCATTTATCAAGGGACAGTGGTTAAAATCACGGATTTCGGTGCTTTTGTAAATATTAAACAGGGCACGGACGGATTGGTGCATATTTCCGAACTGGCAGACCACAGGGTTAAAAAAGTAACTGATGTGGTTAAGGAAGGCGATATTATTTCCGTAAAAGTATTGGATATCACAAAGGATGGAAAGATAAAGCTGAGCTTAAAAGCAGCAAAGGAAGATGAAAAATAATTCATTCTGTGTCTGTCCCCTTGCCAGTGGCAGCAAGGGGAACAGCCTTTTTGTCTCATGCAGCAACAGTTCCGTTCTGATTGATGCAGGGCTCTCCGGCGTTGAAATTGAAAGGCGGTTGAATCTTTTAAAAATTGATCCTGAAAGCCTCACCGCCATAATTATCACCCATGAACATTCCGATCATATCAAGGGTGCCGGTATATTAAGCCGTCGGTATAAGCTTCCTTTATATATTAGCCCAAAGACCTATGGAGCCTCCCAGGCTCTTGGGAAAATAGAAGACCTTCGTTTTTTTGAGTGTGGTACATCGTTTCACATTGATGAGATCCAGGTCAACCCGTTTTCCATTTCCCACGATGCGGAAGATCCGGCAGGGCTGACCCTTGAATATAAAAACCAGAAGATCGGAATTGCAACAGATCTCGGAATTGTCACAAACCTTGTCAAAGAACACCTCAAAGACAGCAATCTTTTATATCTTGAATCCAATCATGATCCAGAAATGCTGATAAATGGTCCCTACCCCTGGCATCTCAAGCAACGGATCAAAGGCAGGATGGGACATCTATCCAATGCTGATGCAAAAATTCTGGTGTCCGAACTTAAGACTGATCGACTCAAACATGTTATTCTGGCTCATCTGAGTGAAGAGAACAACAGCCCTCAAAAAGCTGCCCAAGAAGTTTCGAAGAGTCTGAATGCTTCACATATCGGTCTTCATGTTGCCAAACCCCATGAACCAGGTGTGCTGATAAGGCTGTAATGGATAAAAAGGAGACAATCATGAACCCGGTGATAAAAGCACTGAATTTTCGTCATGCCTGTAAGGAGTTTGATTCTCGGAAAAAAATCTCAAAAGGGCATATGGAAATGATTCTCACGGCAGCTCATCTCTCTCCGAGTTCTTTTGGGATGGAGGCCTGGAAATTTATTGTCATCAGTTCGGATGAAGCTAAAAAAGCTTTACGGCTTGCCTGCTGGAACCAACCCCAGATTGCTGATGCCAGTCATGTGATTATCATTTGTGCAAGACCCAAGGCTGCTGATCCTTCAAGTGACTATGTCAGAATGAATTTTGAGCGCCGGGGATTGCCTGAAGATGCAACAAAGGCCTATATTGAAAAATATAAAAACCATATGGAAACAGAGGTCTTTCCCAGGATGAGTGCCTATGCCTGGTGTGCTAAACAATGCTATATAGCCCTGGCCAATATCATGACTACGGCTGCATCTGAAGAAATTGATACCTGCCCGATCGAAGGGTTTGAAAAAGATTGGGTTGAAAAGGTCCTTCATATTGATACACAAGAATATGAAGTAGCGGTAATTGTTGCCCTGGGGTATCGCGTGAGAGAGCAACCGCCGAGAAGGCGTCATTCCATGGACCAGACGGTTGAGTACCGGTAAGGCTCAGATTTTTTCTTTTTCCAGAAGACGATAATATTCTCCCTTGAGGGCAACAAGGTCATGGTGAGAGCCCTTTTCCATAATGCTTCCATCCCTCAACAAGATGATATTGTCACAGTCCCGGACCGTGGAGAGCCTGTGGGCGATGATAATGGACAACCTTCCTTTCATCAGTTTTTTCATGGCATCGTGAACTTTTTGTTCGGAATTGGAATCCATATATGATGTAGCCTCATCAAAAATAATCAGATCCGGATCAAAGGCAAAAGCCCGGGCAATACAGACAAGCTGTTTTTCGCCGCTGGACAGTGGTCTTCCTTCTTCTTCGATCAGCGTGTCAAGACCTGAAGATTTATCAAATAAAAAATCACAATTAGCATCAAATAAAGCCTTTTCAAGCTTTAACGGGTCCATGTCCAGTTCTGAGGGTTTGATGTTTTCCCTGATGGTTCCGGAAAAAAGGATTGGATCCTGCATGACGAGTGCAATTTTTTTTCTTATATCTTCAATGTTGATAGACTCCTGATTGATATCATTAAAAAGAATTTTTCCGCTGCCTGGTTGATAAAAACCTGTGATCAGGTTGATAATGGAACTTTTCCCAGACCCGGTCCTGCCTACGATACCGATGGATTGGTGTTGGGGGAGATGGAAACTAATATTTTTTAATACAGGTTTATCCCAAGTATATGAAAAATTCACCTTATCAAATGAGATATGCGAAATTTTCCGGAAACGTTCCCGGTTAAAACTGATACGTTGTACAGCCTTTTCGGTTTTAAGGATGTTAATAATCCGTTCAGCTGAGGAGAGCGCATTCTGAAGCAGGTTAAATGTTTCAGACAGATCTCGCAGGGGCCTGAAAAAAATTTTCATATAAGATAAAAAGGCCACAAGCTCACCCAGCGTAAGGGATTTGTTCATTACACTAAAACTTCCTGTCCAGAGAATGATAGCCACACTCAGCACTCCCATAAAACCGATCAAAGGCATAAAAATGGAAAAAACCCTGATTTGATAAAGGGAAGCTGAAAAATACTCAAAATTGAGAAGTTTGAATTTTTCCATAAATCTTTTCCGGCTTGACGTGGTCTGGATAATTTTGATTCCGGTAACGGCTTCTGAAAAACTGTGATTGATTTCAGAGAGTTTCTGGCGGATGGTCCGGAATGCCTTTCTCAGGATTTTTGAAAACACAGCAATACTGATTACAATAACAGGCACCATGGCGGTCAGATAAAAAGCTAGTTTGGAATTAATACTGAATAAAACGACAAGAACCCCGATCATGAGAAAAAGATCCCTGAAGATAAAAATAAGGACATTGGTGAACATTTCATTCATATTTTCAATATCCCCGGCCACTCGTGAAACCAGTCGGCCGCTAGAGTTTTTGTCATAAAAAGTAACCGGCAGAAAGACCATATGGGAAAAAAGCTTGCACCTCAGGTTTAAAATAATCGTCTGACCTGTATATTCCATAAGAAGGCTCTGGATAAAATCAATCACAAAAGACGTAAGAACAACCATTGAGAAAAGGATACAAAAACTTGAAAATGATGTGATTTCAAATCCGAAAATATGGATGCTTTTCTCGGTCCCCACAGGAAGTATAAATCCGTCAAACGCTTTCTGCATGAGAATCGGTATGATCAATTCTAAAGAAGTGACGATAAAAACCAGTACTGTTGTAAGACAAAACAGGAAAGTATAAGGTTGGATGAATGGCCACAAGGTTTTGGCAAGATAAAGATCAGCCAGTTTAATCTCTTTTTCTTCCTGGTAAATTGAAGTATCAGGCATTCTTCTCCTCCTCAAGCTGCTGAATCCTGAAGGATTCTCTATAGAATCGGCTTGTCTTGACCAGTTCCTCATGGGTGCCTGAATGATTGATAGAACCGTTTTTTAAAATATAGATCCTGTTGCAGGATGCAAGAGCGGAGATCCTATGGGAAATTATAATGACGGCAGCTTTAAGGTTCAGCCGGTTAATTGCTGCCATCAGTTTGGAAGCCGTATGCGTATCCACCTGGCTGATTGGGTCATCCAGGATGATAACCGGCTTTTCAGTGATCAATGTCCTGGCAAGGGCAATACGTTGCTTCTGTCCACCTGAAAGGGTTACCCCTCTTTCACCCACAAGGGTTTCAAGCCCATCCGGCATTTTTTCAATTGTTTCCTTAAGGCAGCACACCTCAATTATCCGATCCATCCTTTCATCTCCCACAGATCTGCCCAGAAGAATATTTTCCCTGATTGTACTTGAAAAAAGGAAAGATTCCTGAGGCATGAAAGCAATATGGTTTCTCAGAAAATTCAAGTCTAGGGTGGAAAGATCATGATCATCCATGAAAATCCTGCCGGATGTTGTATTATAAAGTCTTGGAATCAACTGGGCAAGACTGGTTTTTCCTGAGCCTGGCGGGCCGGCAATACCAATGGACATTCCCGGTTTAACAGCAAGAGAGATATCTGATAAAACTGGGTCACCTTTGCCATAGGCAAAGCTCACATCCTTGAAGATAATATTTCCTGACAGGGCGCCCAAAATTACCGGATGCTCAGGAGAGACAACATCGGGCGGTGAGTCCAGAAGTGCGTTGATCCTTTTCAAGGAGGCCATTCCCCTTTGGAACAGGTTGGTCATCCACCCGATGGCAATAACAGGCCATGCAAGAATCCCAAGATATTGAAGAAAGGCAACCAGCTCCCCTGGTGTGATAGACTTTTTTATTACAAGAAAACCACCGTAAAAAAGGATAATAAGGGTAGACAGATTGAAAAAAAGGATAAGTAGAGGCTTTAAAAGTGCATTGGCAAATGCGCGTTTCAGGTTTTTATTGAAATAGTCTTCTGAAGCTTTTTCAACCTTGTGACTGATGACGGATTCAAAATTATAGACTTTAATGATGCGGATACCAAAAAAACTTTCCCGGACAAATTCGGTAAGCTTTGAAAAAGATTCCTGTGCAGTTTGATGAAAAACATGCATTTTTTTCCCAAGGGTTCGTGTTGTCATCACAAGAAAAGGCATGGGGATCATGGCAAAAGCGGTCAGCATAGGATGGGTCCATAACATAATGGCAAGGGTTGCACTTCCAAGGAGGAGGGTATCAACAATGGCAATCAGACCAAATCCGAAAGCCATCCGGACATGGTTGATATCGCTTGTGGCATGAGCCATGATATCACCCGTCTTGATCCTGTTATAATATGCCGGGTCAAGGTTTAGAATATGGTTGAAAAGTTCATCCCTGATACCATTTTCAAGATCTCTCGCACTTCCCATAAGAAGATTTCTCCAGCCATATCTTAACCCTGCCATGACAAGACCCAGGAAAAGAATATAGATGCACTGAAAAAACAGTGCTTCAGGATTAAAAGAGCCTTTGCTCAAAAAATCGATGGCATGCTTGATTATCTGGGGGACAATCAATTGGGTGGCATCCACTATGATCATACACAGGATGCCGAACAGAATTTTAAATAGATTTTTTTTAATATAAGGATAAATGAGTTTCAAAATAGTATTTACAATTCGGAAAGAATCTTATCCATAGCCTGAACAAAATCATCCATCAGTTTTTTTTCGATTATCAGGGGGGGGTCAATTCTAAAAATTTTTAATTTTGGCCGTTTGGCAATGATAAATCCTTTTTTTAAAAGCTTCTCATAAATAAGAACAACTGTATCATGATTGATTTTATCAGAAAACTCCATGGCAATCATAAGACCCCGGCCTCGGATTTCTTTTATGACCTTATGTTTATTTTTTAACTCTATCAGTTTTTCCATAAGATAAGAACCGTTTGAGATGCATTTTTCAAGAGAGTTCTCTTTTATCATAGTTTGAATCACGGCATTTGCTGCAGCACACCCTAAGGGGTCATTCTGATGGGATTGAGAATGATAAAATCCTTTTTCTTCCATTTTATAAATAATATATTTATTGAAGGCAACCGCACTAACCGGATACCCGTTCCCAAGACCCTTGCCGATGGAAATGATGTCCGGGGTGATATCATAATGCATATATCCAAACCATTTACCGGTACGTCCCATGCCGGTTGTAATTTCATTGATCTGAATAAATCCGTTAAATTCTTTAATTCTGCTTACGATGCAGGATATCAGAATTTTAGGGGGGAATCGAACCATTCCGGAAGAACTGCCAGGTTCGAATACAAAGCCTGAGATTTTTTCAAATGGAATGCTCGAAAAATACCGGCAACCCGAATCACAATCAGTATCAGATGAGCAGACTGCACATTTTGACCAGTCAAATAGAAACCATTCATTATCAGGCCTGGTTCCACTGGAGCCCAAGGACCCTAAAAACGAATCTGAAAAGGTCAGCAATAAAGGTTTTGAAGATATTGTTTTGATGACTTTCACACCTATCTCCACTGCCTCACTCCCTGATGTGAGAAAAAGACATTTTCCGTCTGGGAATCCGGCTATCCCAAGGATGGATTGGGCAGCTTCCCGGATAATGGGATGGGCATAACAATATCCAGTATGAATAATATGCTTGATCTGAAAGGTCATAGCTTGATTGACCTCAGGATGGCAATGCCCTAAAGGTGTGCACCAGACACCGGATTCCATGTCAAGATAGGACTTGCCGTCTGAATCATAAATAAAACAACCCTTGGCATGAGTTATATTTTTTAGTTTTAAATCATGACCTATATTCCATACAATATTTTGCATATCCCCCCTTTTTTATAAAAACAATCATACTCTTTTTAAATTTGTCTATTATGATTTTGCTTGATATTAATTGTAATATAAAATTTTTGTCAATATTAAGCCGATCGTGATTATGAAAATAACAAAGCTATTTTAATATGAATTAAATATAGAGGTATGTTATTAAAAATAAATTGTAAAGAGTGCTTGCAACACGGACAATTATTTGCTATCTTGCGGGCTCATTGAATTTTGGTGATTCATAAGGTTGTATGTAAACAAGGACAGTTTTAGAAATATTTTTCAGAATTTGAAATTTAGGGTTGATTATCCTGTATTGTTTTGATATTGTCTTTCGGTCTTTTTGCTATAAATAATTTTTAGCAAATTAGATTTGCCGATATAGCTCAGTAGGTAGAGCATCTCACTTGTAATGAGAATGTCCTCCGTTCGATTCGGGGTATCGGCTCCAGAAAGTATTGGTGGGGTTCCCGAGTGGCCAAAGGGATCAGACTGTAAATCTGACGGCTCAGCCTTCGGAGGTTCAAATCCTCCCCCCACCACCAGTGTGTTGTGTAGGAGATCTTGAAGAGTAGCTTTGGTGGATCGTTACTACATAGCTAATGGTGTTTTAGCTATAATAGTTGCTTAGCCTGCGGGAGTAGCTCAGTTGGTAGAGCTTCAGCCTTCCAAGCTGAATGTCGCGAGTTCGAGCCTCGTCTCCCGCTCCACTTCTTCACTTAGATTTCCACTGATTTGATGGTTTGAGTTAAATAATTAATTTGAATCGCCTTTTTTTTGCCCATGTAGCTCAGTCGGTAGAGCGCTTCCTTGGTAAGGAAGAGGTTCACCGGTTCGATTCCGGTCATGGGCTCCAGAAAAAC
>MGTJ01000134.1 GCA_001799395.1 Desulfobacterales bacterium RIFOXYA12_FULL_46_15
AAGATGCTTTTCGGACTTATCATTCCCCCCCATTCCCTTTTATCTTATCATGGAGGTCATTGATACCATGCAACAAAAATTATTGAACAAATGGCTGCTGTGCTGTACAACAATCCTCTGCCTGTTCGCTGCAACAGCAGACAAAAAAAGTTATGCGGCAACACCTGACGGGCTCGCCATTTCCCCTCAGATCCTGGCCATTGACGGGTTTTTTTCAGGCAGCATGCTTAAGGTGTCCGGGACCATTGAATTAACCGAAGACGTTATCATTGAGGTGATTGGAAAGGATGCAGGTAATTCCTTTGATCTCAAGGGCCGGATCGGCCCTTTCTGGATGACAAAGGGAAATATCCGTATTGAAAACATTCCTGAATTATATCTTCTGATGTTGCCGGAAGGACAGAGCCAGGATAAAAAATACAAAATTCCGGATATCGGCATTGATCATCTGAAAAAAAGGATGTCAACCAATGGAACCATTGAATCCCCTCCCGACATCTTTGATATGTTTGCCGGATTGAAAACCGCTCAGGGACTTTACAAAGAAGTTCCCGATGCCGTAAACTATACTGTGAAAACAGACGGCACAAAACGGTTTGAGGCAACCTGTCGTCTGCCCGCCCTGATTGAAACCGGCTTATATGAGGTTGTGGCGACCATTGTATCGGAAAAAGGCAAGGGAAGACAGATGAAAAACAGTTTTTCAGTCGAACAGGTCGGTTTTGTAAAACTCATTGACAACCTGGCATCCAACCGGAGAATATTGTATGGCGTCACTGCCGTGGTAATAGCCCTTGCAGCCGGATTGATCATGGGCATCCTGTTCAGACAGGGTGAAGGCGGCCATTAATGAAGCTGCTTGGCCGCATTCTGTCCTTTGTCAAATCTACTTTTTTTCAGAAAAAAGCCGTATCCGCATCATTTACAGAGCTGTTCATGCATTTTCAGGATATCCTGGAAAGCAACAACAAGGCAATGGAAGTGATTGCGGATATGAATGACAAACAAAGCGGCCAGTATGTCTTTGACAGTAAATATATGGAAGACGCTGTCGAAAAAATCGAAAAAATAATATCACAGAGCGCCTATAGTTTCAATTTTATCACCCGGAACAGGTATTTTGAAATCTATCACGTCATCGAGACCCTGGGCAGGCAACTGAAGATGGAGCTGGCCGGAAAACTGGTGATCCCCAGCGGCAAGATCGTCCTTGCCCTGGAAGAGATCCAGGAAATCATGGATGAGGCCGTCGGCAACAAGGCTTACAATCTGTCCCGGATCATGAGGCTGCCCAAAGTGGATGTGCCCAAAGGTTTTGTGGTTTCCATCGGCGGATATCAGAAATTCATGGCCCTTAACAACCTGTACGAAAAAATCGAGAAACTGCTTCATGATTTCAAACAGGGGGCCTCCCCGGACCAGATATCCAACAGTATCCGGCTTCTGATCCTGAACGGGGATATCCCCTCGGACTTAAGAAAGGAAATCTTAAAGGCGGCTGAGGCTGTTTACCCGAAAAATCCGGAATTCGGATTATATTCGGTCAGAAGTTCGGCCGTGGGTGAAGACGGGGCGCTGAGCTTTGCGGGCCTCCATGATTCATATTTGAACGTTCCCTTCCGGGAGCTTCTGTCCAGTTATAAAAAGGTGCTGGCCAGCCTTTACAACCCTTCCGGTCTTGAATACCGAGTCAGCCGCCGCCTGCCGCTGACCGATATGGCCATGGCCGTCCTTTACCAGGAAATGGTCCCCGGCCGGATCTCGGGTGTGGCCTATACAGTGGATCCCGCATCCCCCCAGAAGCAGGTCTGTCTTCTGGGGGCCAACTGGGGCCTCGGTAAATCCGTGGTCGAGGGCAGTACGGCCGTGGATACCTTCCGGATCTCCCGGGAGGCACCCTATCCCATGGTCGAAACCAGGATCGGTAAAAAAGAATGGATGGTGGGTCCAATGGAGACGGTTCCTGCTACAAAAATCCGGCCGGAAATCGGGAACCTGCCCTGCCTGATGCCCGGGCAGGCATCTGCCATTGTGGAAACCGCCCTGATCATTGAACGGTTTTTCAAACGCCCGCTGGATATTGAATGGTGTGTGGATGCCGATAACCGGCTCAAGATCCTCCAGGCAAGACCCCTTGCCCTTCCCAGGGGCGGTCAGGCCAGGAGCCCGGAGCTGAATTCAATCCTGAAAAATCATCAGGTCCTGTTAAAGGACCAGGGGGTGATTGCCTACCGAGGGGTCGGTTCCGGACCGGTATGGGTCTTTGAAGACATGCACAGCCTGGACCATTTTCCCAGCGGGGCGGTCCTTGTCGCCCGCTACGGCATTCCCATTCTGTCCAAAGCCATCCCCCGGGCCAGTGCCGTCATTACCGATATCGGAAGTCCCACCGGGCATATGGCAACCGTGGCCCGGGAATTCAAAATTCCCACCATCGTGGATGCAGGATCAGCTACCCATATTCTGAAACCCGGTCAGGAGGTAACCGTGGATGCCGAGCGCAATACCGTCTACCAGGGGCGCATCGCCGAGCTGCTCCACCACCAGCTCCTGGAGCGGCATCTGTTTGAAGTCCGGTATGAATTTCAAATTTTAAGGCGGCTTTTGCGAAGGATTTCGCCCCTGACCCTGCTGGACCCTGAGGACCCTATGTTTTCAGCAAAAGGATGCCGGACATTTCATGATGTTATCCGGTTTATTCATGAAAAATCCATCCAGACCCTGCTGAAAATTGCCAGGAAACCATCGGACCTCCTGTCCCGGGGCGGGAAGAGGCTCAAGTCCGATCTTCCGCTGAATCTAATCCTGATTGATATCGGGAAAGGTCTGGCCGATCACGGCGGGAAGCCCGGCTGGGTCCTTCCCGAACATATCCTGTCCCTGCCGATGAAAGCCCTGTGGGAAGGATTGAGTTCTGAGCACATCTGGGATACCAGGCCGATGCCTGCCGATTTCAAGGGACTCATGTCCGGGGTTACCCGGACCCAGGCGGCCACGGCGGCCGGCCAGACCCTTGCCGGGCTCAACGTCGCCGTCCTGGGTAAAGATTATATGAACCTGACCCTGAGGGTGGGGTATCATTTTACCGTGGTGGATGCCATGATGGGATTGGTGCCGGAGAAAAACAATATTTTTTTCCGGTTTGTCGGAGGCGCCACAGATATCACCCGGAGATCCAGAAGGGCTTTGCTCATTGTTTTCATCATGGAAAAAATCGGATTCAAGGTCGAGGGCAGCGGAGACCTGGTTATTGCCAGGGTTATCAATTCCACCCGCGAACAAGTCCGCAATTATTTATATCTGGTCGGAAGGCTGATCGGGTTTGTCCGTCAACTGGACATGTTGATGACCGATGATTCAACCGTTCAATTATATTTTGAACGGTTCATGTCGGCCAACCATTTATCTGTCTTAAACGATCAAAACCCAAAAAAGGAAAAAGCATTATGAAAGACGTGTTTACAATCTGTGTACTGGATGACGAGCCCATCGTCGGCGACCGTCTGAAACCGGAACTGGAGGAAGACGGATATGAAGTGGAAGTGTTCACAGACAGTGCGTCCGCCATCAGACGGCTGGATGAAAAATGTTTTGACATTTTCATCACAGACCTGAAGATGGAAGGGGTAGACGGCATGGGATTTCTGGAAAAGGTCAAGGAAAGCTGCAAAAACTCCGAAGTGATCATGATTACGGGGTATGCCACACTTGAGTCGGTCAGGGAATCTTTTGTCCGCGGTGCATATGACGTCATTGCCAAACCGTTCCGGATTGATGAGATCCGTGCAGCCGTTAAAAAAGCCCGCTCACGGGTCCGTAAAACCAGGGGTTGATCGGTAAAGAATCAGAGGGGCAGGTTGAATTTTTTCAGTTTGCGCCAGAGTGTGGATCGGGTGATGCCCAGGATCTCCGCGGCTTTCTCTCTCTGGCCGTTGACGCCTTGAAGAACTTTTCGGATATGATCTTTCTCAAGATCTTCGAGACTTCTGAAACTGCTGTCGTCACTTCCGGCCGGGGGTTTCAGATGGGGGGGCAGGTCTTCAACCTGTATCCTGCCGCCCTCGGCCAGGGCAATGGTGCGGGCCATGATGTTTTCAAGCTCTCTTACGTTTCCAGGGTAGCTGTAATTTGCAAGCGCCTCCCTGGCTTTTGGTGAAAAGCCCTTGATGTCTTTTTTATAGGCCTGGTTGAATTTATGAAGAAAATGATCGGCCAGAAGCCATAAATCACCTTCGCGTTCCTTGAGCCGGGGCAGGGACAAGGTCATGACGTTGAGTCTGAAATATAGATCTTCCCTGAACCGGCCTTTTTTTACTTCTTCTTCCAGATCCCGGTTGGAGGCGGCCAGTATCCGTATGTCCAGATGGATCGGCCGGGTGGCCCCGAGGCGGTAAATCTGCCCTTCCTGGATCACCCGGAGCAGTTTCACCTGCATGTCCATGGGCATTTCCGCGATTTCGTCCAGCAGCACGGTTCCGTGGTCCGCACTTTCCAGAAGACCGGTCTTGGCGCTGAAAGCACCGGTAAATGCTGCCTTTTCATGCCCGAACAGTTCATTGGCAATCAGTTCCTGTGAAAAACCCCCGCAGTTCAGTGAGACAATGGGCTGGTCATGCCGGTTGCTGAGCCGGTGGATGGCCCTGGCTACCAGCTCCTTTCCGGTCCCGCTCTGGCCCTGGATGATGACGGGGCAGTCCAGAGGAGCCACTTTTTCAATCAGGTCAAACACCCGGATCATTTCCGGGCTGGTGCCGATCATTCCGTCACGGCCGGCTTTTCTGATTATCAAGGCTTTCAGGTCAAGGGTTTCGATTCTCAAAAGGATTTTCTGGATCACCTGGGAAATCAGGTTGTCAAACGCATCCAGACGGATCGGTTTGGTCAGATAATGGAAGGCCCCGGCCTTGATGGCATCAATGGCCGAATCCACGGTGGCATACCCTGTGATGACAACGACTTCGGTTTCTATTTGCCTGGCCTTGACCTGGTTCAGGATTTCAAGACCGTCAATACCGGGCAGCTTCATATCGGTGATGACAAGGTTGTGGGGCGCACACCGGTACCGTTCAAGAAAAGACTCGCCGTCAAAAAACAGGTCAACGGGATAGCCCTTGGCTGCCAGATGCTCCTGAAGCCGCATGCCTGTAATTCTTTCATCATCAATGACGGCAATCCTGATTCTGCGCCGGGTCATTTATCCTTCTTTTCCTTCACCGGCAGGGCCACCGTAAAAATGGTCCCGTGGTCTTTTTTGCTTTCCACTGTGATTCTGCCGCCGTGTTTTTTAATGATCCCGTAGCTCACTGAAAGCCCGAGCCCTGTTCCTTTGCCGACTTCCTTGGTGGTGAAGAAGGGGTCGAAAATATGGGGCAGATCCTCTTCCAGTATCCCTTCTCCCGTATCCTGAACCGTGACCATCAGCCAGCGGTTGCTGTCCACAAGTCCGCTTACGGTCAGTGTGCCGTTGTCGTTCATGGCCTGGACGGCATTGATGACCAGGTTGAAAAATACCTGCTGAAGGCCCTGGCGATTCCCCCTGACCAATGGGAGCCCCTCGTCCAGCTTCCGGACCAGGCGGATTTTTTTCAAAGCCAGTTCGTTTTCAACGATTTTAAAAATATCGTTCAACAGCAGATTCAGGTCCACATCCTGCATTTCGGAAACCTCGGCCCTGGAAAAATCCAGCAGGTTCTTAACGATCCCGCTGGCCCGGATGGCTTGTTCCAGGATATCCTCAAGAAGCCTTGCCCTTCGTTCATCCGGTATGGTCCGCTTTCCCACCAGGGTGTCCACGGTCAGGATGATATTGTTAATCGGATTGTTCAATTCATGGGCCACACCGGATACCAGGGTTCCCAGGGAAGCGATCTTGCGGGCGTGGATGATCTGCTCCTGCCGGGCATCCAGTTCTTCCACCATCCGGTTGAAGGCAAACACCAGCCGGTCCACCTCGCTTTCAATCCGGTTCGGATGATGGATGGGCCCGAAATCCCCCCGGCCGATTTTCTGTGTGGCCTGTTCCAGCATCACCAGGGGTTTGACCACCTTCCGGTTGATCATAACCAGACCGATAAAGAAAAGAAAAATCACTGCTCCTGTCGATGCCAGGGGCAGCCGGGTGGCCCTGTTCGCCGTTTTGGCCACTTTGGTCCGGTTGTGGATTAAAAGTGTTTTGGCCAGCTCGATGATCCGGTTTCCTGCGATCCGGATTTTTTCTTCGTTGGGTCTGGACTCTTTTTCCGAAAATCCGATTTTGAAATATTCCACCCCATGCCCGTATTCATCAAAACTGATTTCCAGCTTATCCATGACATCCTTGATCCCGCTGAAAATTTCCGGAGATTCTTTCATTTTTGAATAGATCTGGCGGGCCTTGTCCAGAAAACTGAGGGTCTGGTCAAGATTTTCCCGGCCCTGGTAGAGTAAAAAGTTTTTTTCATACCGTCTCATTTCGTGGATCGAATCATACAGGTCTTCGACCCCTTCCAGGCTGAAAACGGCATCGTTCAGATGCTGAATTTCAGAATAGACCATGAAAAAAACCGTAAGCCAGAATACCAGCCCGGTGCAGGCCAGGACAATGGCCTTCATCTGCAGATCAAAATTGGACCATTTCCATTTCATGGCCGGCATGCCCGTTTTTGAAAGGCTTTTATGATCATTTCAGAAGCAGAACCGATGATCTGCTATTGCTGATAAGCTTTTCGACCTTGCTGTCAAAAAAGATCCGCCTGAATACGGATTGTTTTCCCATCCACATGGCAATCAGGCTCCATCTGTTTTCCCCGGCAATGAATGCTTCAAGATCGGAAAGCTCCACCAGCTCTATCCAGGGCTGAATCCGCCTTGAAAGATAATAGCTCTGGAGCATGCCCAGTTTTGTCTGTACGCTCTGTTTTAATTCATTTTTTTTTGTCAGCCCCACAATATCCAGGTCGGCAGTAAAAAGGGTCGACATCTGGCTGATCATCTCAAGGGAAGCCTGGCTGATCTCCTCATGGTCCAGGCAGCTCAGTATCCTTCGGGCATCCGTGTCTTTCTTCATGACCAGCACTGAGCACCCTGCCTCCGCCGCCACCCGGTAGGGAACATTCCCGCCCGGACACCATGTGCAGTCATCCCGGGTATCACAGCCCAGAACGATGAGATCGCACCCAATTTTCCCGGCTTCCTCCAGGATGATGCCGGAAGGCTCCCCCATTCTTATACGGACGGCCATATCTTTGGGGCCTTTACCGGGTCCCGGAGATCGTTCGTGGATACCGGGCTGAACCTCCCGGAACGCGTTATTTTCTTCCATGGGGCCATAGGGTGAAAAGGCGGCATCAAAACAGTTTAAAAAATCTTTCTGATATCGATCCATGGTTGCCGTAAATTCATTGGGAAGGGCTGAATCGCTTTTTCCGGGGAAAATCCCCAAAAGGGTGATATCGGCCCAGGTATTTTCAGCCAGTCTCGCAACCCGGCCAAGGGTATGGGCGCTGTATTCGTTTTGATCAAGGGCAATAAGAATTCTCATAATCACCTCATCGGTTTACAGGGCCCTGTACACCCAGAAGAAGGGGACAGGGAGAAAGGCTTAATAAATTTTCCAGAAAGCTTTCCTTTTCCGGAAAAGGGGAAACCACAAGGGAACAGTTCTGTACAAAGGGCAGAACCGCAGCAACATCCCCTGCAATGGTTTTGACGTCTCCATGGTTTTTTTTGCGTTGTGCAAAAGCCGTATCAATCCTCTCAATTCGACGGGAGATACGGTCCGCATCTTTTGCGGGTCCGTCAAGCCGGCAGATCAATATGTCCGGCCGGATGTCCGATGGCTCGAATATGCAAAAAAAAGTATCCAGGGCTTTTTCCAGGTTTTTATCTTCACAGGCAATAACAACCCCCCTGGAAAGACCGGTCTTATTCTTTACCATGAGGATGGGACAAGGCGCTTTTTTATACAGGTTCGACCTTATCCTGGTTAAAAAACCATCAGGCTTGAAGGAATGAAACATTCCCTCGACAAAGAGGCCGCAGGCTGAAATATTCATGGAATGGAGAAGAATTTCCTCCCTGTCTCCGGAAACGATTTCCGGTTCATCAAGAATCCGGGAATGGTTTTTTTCAGCCCGGATCATCCGGTCAATCCAGGTTCTTGTCTGCAAAAGCACGGAGTCTTCCCAGGTTTTTTGAACCCAGCCGGTGGCCACCGGCCTTCCCCTATGTTCCGGTTCCGTGACATGGATCAGATGAACGGACAGATCAAGGATTTCTCTCAACTGCCCCATATACCAGACAGCAAACCTGGAAGACAGGTCCTCATTCACTGAAATCAATGTATTGAGCATGGCTTTTATCCTTTTTGCTGGGCTTTCAATGCATCATGGGCCTTTTCAATGGTTTTCCGGATCTCCCCGATCTTAAAGGGTTTGGCAATGAAATCAAAGGCGCCTTTTGTCAGGGACTCCCGGGCCACTTCCAGGGTGGCATATCCGGTAATCATGATCACTTTTGTTCCTGGACTTTTTCTTTTTACCAGTTCAAGGATCTCAATACCACTGACATTGTCCATCCTGATATCCGTCACCACAATGTCAAAATCGTGGGCCCTAAGCCTTTCCATGGCCCGCAGGGGCTCAGTAAAGGCTTCAAGGCGGTGACCGTCTTTTTCCAGGGAGGCTTTGAGCCGCTCTCCCACGATGGTTTCATCATCCAAAATCATAATTTCCAGAGACATATACCCCCTCCTTTTTTACCGGTACTTTGGTGAGTTTATCTTACGGCAGGTCTGACAACCCGTAAGGTTTTTTGTATCTTTCTTCGTTGCCGGTATGCCCGGATCACATTTAAAAGGATCAAAAGGCAGCCCGTGATGCCGCTGCCCAGAAGAAATGTCTTGCTGGTTGTGTTGAAATATACATCCAGGTCAGGATTCATGGAAATAAAACCAAGCTGGCGCAGGTAAATGGGGATGGCAATGACCCGGCTCACCACGCATAAAAGAATAATCAGGCTGGTAACGATACGGATATATTTTTCATTCACCACTTTGACCCCGTATACCCCGAGATAGATACCGACCAGGGACCCGAGATACAGGAGCAGGACCAGGCGGAGGTCTACAAATCCCTGGAAAGAATAGCTCAATGCCCCGTAGGCGCCCATGAACATGGCCAGGTAGAGTTCGGTTCCGGCAGCCACGGCCGTGGGAACGCCAAGGAC
>MGTJ01000135.1 GCA_001799395.1 Desulfobacterales bacterium RIFOXYA12_FULL_46_15
TGGAAAATTTCAAGTTCCCGGTCCGTCAGGCGTTTCAAAGGGGATTCACAGACCCGATCCGGCTTGTTCTGAAACTTGTTTAAAATCGTGCTCATGATACCGGGGCTCACATAGATATTGCCTGCCATGATCTGACGGATTGCTTTTACAACAGATTCAGAAGCTTCATGCTTCATGATATAGCCCCGGGCCCCGGCCGTGATGCATCGCTCGGCATGCAAAGATTCGTCGTGCATGGACAGAACCAGGGAAGCTGTGTGTTTATATTTATGGTGGATCTCTTTCACCAGTTCAATCCCGTTGCTTTCTTTCAGGGAGAGGTCTGCAATCACAAGATCGGGGTGATGCTTTTCAATGATATCAAGGGCGCCTGCAACGGTTTCGGCATCCCCGACAACCTGAAGGTCTTTTTCCTGATTGATCAATTCCTTCATGCCCATCCTGAAGATAGGATGATCTTCAACGATTACGATCTTAATGGTATCCGGCATCCAAACTCCTCTTTTTTTTTAAAGATCCGGTTCTTTCTCCATCTCAAGAACAACAAGCATGCCGCCTTTCGGGTCCCTTAGAATATCCAGGGTGGCCCCTATTCTTGTGGCCCTGTATTTCATGATTTTGATACCCATCCCCTGAATCCGGGCAGAATCGGATATTCCTTTCCCATCATCTTTAACGATTAATTTGATCTTTCCGTCATGATCCGTCAACAAGATATGAATATGCTGTGCTTTTGCATGTTTGACGACATTATGGACGGCTTCATGGACGATATAATACAAATGGGTGGCCACGGAATTATCATGAAAAGGCCCGGAATAAAGACAGGTGACTTCACATGAAATACCGAACATTTCCCTGACATAGACTGCCAGCTCTTCCAGGGATGAATCAAACCCATGCTCCGCCAGATTGATTGGAAACAGGCCCTTTGACATCCGCCTTGTCTTATCAATGCTTTCTAAGATAAGGGTCCGTATTTTGCCGGCATCCCGGGCTTCATCAACAGCTTTTTCTTCAAGTTTTCCTTTCAGGATTTTGGTCAGGACCTCAATACCGATCAATTGGGGACAAAGATCATCATGAAGTTCCATGGCAATCTTCTGGCGCTCTCTCTCACTGATATTTAATATTTCCTTTTCAAGCTGCCGGGATTCAGTCATGTCTTCCATGGCAACAAGCATACATTTTTCTTCCCAGACATCCACAATTTCAATGGAAATCACACCTACCCGGACTTCGCCGGACGAATGAAAAAATTTAAACTCCAGGGGTTTAAGCTGATTGTCCTTTATGATGGTATTTAATATTTTTGTGCCTTCGGACGGATTGTAAAAGAACCGGATAGACATCAGGTCTTTACCGATGAGCTCAAAAAGGCTGTATCCTGTAATTTTCAAAAAGCTGTCATTGACATTGATAATCCTTGTATCTTTTATGGCGGTAATAAACATTCCGCTGGGGCTGCTCCTGAAGGCCTTGGAAAAAAGCTCCTCGGAAAGCTTTAAGGCTTTTTCGCTTTTTTTGCGTTCACTCACATCCCTCAATACCCCGCTGAATCCGATGGGGCACTGATCAGGGTCCTGTAAAAGAGATACAGAGGTTTCAACAGAACAGTGTGACCCGTCATATTTCACCATTTCCAGGTTAGAGGCCTGGACGGCAATGCCGGAGGTTTTGATTTTTTTAAACAGCCGGTCTAATTCCCCGGAATTGCACAGGTCCATGAAATCATGAATTTTTTTTTCAAAAAGGGTGTCTTTGGGTATTTTGAGCAGGGTTGCCATGGAAAGATTAAAAAATGTAAACCGGCCGGAAAAATCCACCTCAAAATACCCTTCTTCCATCCGTTCAAGAATGGTACGATATTTTTCTTCACTGATCCACAAAGCCTCTTCCGTTTTCTGATGCCGGCTGATTTCCGATTTCAGGCTGGTGCTGTAAGCTTCCAGTTTTTCCATGAAATTATTAAAATAGCCGGCCAGTTGCCCGATTTCGTCTGTTGATGTAACCGGCATCCGGCCGGCCAGGTTTCCGGAAGCCCCGGCCGCCATGCGGTTCATCAGGGATTTCAGCGGCTGTATGATGGTGCTGTTGATCCATAAAGAGCTTGAAAACACAAGCGCAATGATCAAAAAAACAGTGGTCATGATAATATGCCGGATGGTTTTAAGCGGACTGTATATTTCATCCAGATAGCTGGCCGAAGCAATGATCCAGTCATATTCGGGAATATAATTAAAAATTACCAGTTTTTCGCGTTCTTTTTCTTCCTGGGGGTTTTTCCATGAGTATACCAGTTTACCGGTTTTCAATGTGCAGATCTTTCTCACAAAATAATTGCTGTCCTTGTCTTTTGCATCATAATAATTACCGGCCAGGAACGGATGAACGATAAGGTTGCCCAAGCTGTCTGTGATATAGGCATACCCGGTTTTTCCGAATTTCAGACTCAGGATGCTGTCCTTGAAATCCGAAATTTTGATCAGTTCCTTAAATTCCTCACGATAGGATGAGGCTGCAATGATCCAGTCCCAGGGCTCAAAATGAGCCATATACAGTGCTTTTGGTTTTTTATGGTCATCTTCCGGATTTTTCCAGTCATATTCAAGATACCCCTGTTTCTGCCGGATCATCTCTTTTACAAACCCATGATCCATGAAATTTTTTCCTGCAACCCCTGGGTTGGGATGTTCAACGGCAACCCCACGGGTATCGGCACAGAAAATATATCCGGTCTTTCCGATGGTCTGGGAGAATAAAATCTTTCTCGACCTTGCTTTGGCTTCTTCCTCGCTGAACAGACCGTTTTGATAATCCTTATAAATATGTTCAATGATTTCCTTGTTTTTTTCAGCAACCGCCCTGAGATGGTTTTTTATGGATGTATTGGCTGCCGTGCGGACCATATTGAGGATAGCAGCGGTTGAATTGGTTAATTCGCTTTCAATATTGGCTTCAATGGTTGACTGGACCGTAAAATAAATTACGCTGCCGCCTAAGAGCGTGGCCATGATGAAAATCAGCGTATAGCCGCCTAAAAGCTTGGACCGGATACGCAGATTTCTGAAAGATGCCTTCATTTTTTTTAATCCTTTTATTGTATCCGTATTCAAACTTAGCGGCAAAGTCAAGCCGCCTGTGCTGTTTTATGGATGCTGCAAAAGCAAACCGGAGCCGCCTGATGTGCCCAAATAAGAACAACCCCTTTTTGGCATGACGATTGCACAGAATAATTTATAATTTGATTTAATAAGACCATTTATCTTATTAAGGAGAGATAATGAATCTTAAAACCAATTATTTAGTTATGGCCGGTCTGCTTCTGATCATGGTGGTGCTGGTCGGCGTCACCTACAACAGCACCCGGATCATCACGGAAAGAACCGTTGAAAACCATCAGCAGAGCATTGCAGCAGATGCGGCAAAGACCGTTGAACTGTGGCTGTCTCAGCATTTGAATATTGTTGAAGCATCTGCCAGGGCAGTACTTGAGATACCCATAGGCCAAACACCCGAAACCTTGCGGATATTAAAAATGGCAATGCATGCCGGCGATTTTTCCGATGTCTATATCGGTCTGAAAGACGGCACCATGATTGACGGAGCCGACTGGATTCCTCCAAAAGGATATGACCCGGGAAACCGGCCCTGGTATAAAAAAGCCGTGGCAGACAATAAAATAACCTTTACCGCGCCCTATGTGGATTTAACCACGAACAAACTGGTGATTGCCATTGTAAAACCATTGGTGGTGAATCATGAATTTCAGGGAGTCATCAGCGCCGATATTATCCTGGATACCCTGGAGCAGAATGTAATGAACGTAAAAATCGGCACTTCCGGATACACATTTATCATAGACAGCCTTGGAACGGTTCTTGTCCACCCGGACCAGGAGCTTTTGATGACCGCAAAAATCCAGGAAACAAACCAGAGCCTGAGTGGTATCCTGGAGTATTTTAAAACATCAGGTTCAGGGTCTTATTATTATACTTATCTTGGAGTAAAAAAAATCCTTTCTTTTCAACGCCTGCCGGAAACCGGCTGGTTCCTGTGCACCACAGTCGAGAAAGAGGAAGCCTATACCCTTGCCAAGAATACCGCCATGCTGTTTGCCATGGGAATGGTGTTCAAAATTCTGGCAATTCTGGCCGTATTACTGATGCTGGTCATTGGTGTGAGTGCATTGATCCTTGTTATATCAAAACATAGGTTCGAATCCATCGTCAAACAGCAAAGCAGGCTTTTGTCAGGCAAGGACAAAGACCTGGAAGGCGAGATTACCAGAAGAAAAGAAATTGAAACAAGGTACCAGACCCTTTTTAATGTTGCCACCAATGCCATCATGCTCAGTAAAAATTTTATCATTATAGAATGTAATGAAAAAGCCGCAGACATGTTTGGCATACCCCATGAAAAAATTATCGGCAGATCCATGCTGGATCTGTCTCCGGCCATACAGCAGGACGGCCGGGAAAGCAGAAAAAAATGGGATCGGATCATTGAAAATCTTGTTGCCGGGGATCAGCAGATTTTTGAATGGGCTTTCAACCGGTCCGACGGAACTGAATTTCCTGCAGAAGTCGGGCTTAAAACCCTCCGGCTGGACAGTGAGATGGTTACCCTTTACAGCATCTGGGATATTTCAAAACGGGCCGATGCTGAGCATCAGCTCAGGCAGGCACATAAACTGGCGGCCATGGGTGAAATGCTCAGCGCCATTGCCCACCAGTGGCGCCAGCCCTTGAATGCTTTATCCACATATATTGCAAGCCTGCCGTCTGCGTTTTACAATCAGATGATCACAAAAGAATTTATAGAAAAAATGGTCAGGGAATCAGATTCCCAGATCCAGTTCATGTCAAGAACCATCAACGATTTCCGGCAGTATTTCCGCCCGTCCAAAACCAAGCAGGCCTTTGAGGTTCATGACACTATCAAAAGTGCTGTAAAACTGATTCATCCCCAGCTCAGGCAAAATGCCGTCACCCTTGAGATCAATGAGGCCCCTGATGAAACAGAACTATTTGTTTTCGGTTATAAGAACGAATTTGTCCATGTGCTGGTCAATATTATCTCCAATGCCAAAGATGCCATTTTGGAACGTAGCGAAAAAAACCGGGAAGAAGAAGCCGCCCGCCTGATTGAAATATCTGTTGAAACCCGGAACAATACCGTTGTCCTGAAAATCAAAGACACAGGCTGCGGAATCCCGGACCTTTCTTTGCCAAAGATATTTACCCCGTATTTTACAACCAAGGGGGTTGCCGCAGGAACCGGTATCGGGCTTTATATGGCCAAGATGATTGTGGAAAAGGAAATGCAGGGGCAGATCAGTGTGGAAAACCTGGAGGAAGGGGCCCGGTTTATCATTATTTTGCCTTTATCAGACCTGAAAGGAAATACAGCATGAATTATTTTTCCAACACAGATGCCCGCGTCATACTCGCGGATGATGAACAATCCGAACTGGATGCCTATAGCTTTCTGCTTCAGTCCATGGGAGTCAAACACATCACAACTGTCATAGACAGCCGGAAAATTACGCCTGTCCTTGAAAAATTCAATTCCTGCGTCCTTTTCCTGGATCTGAACATGCCTTACAAATCAGGCAAGGAGGTCCTTGTTGAAGTCAGGGAAAAATTCCCCCACACCCCTGTCATTATCTGTACGGCCAATTCAGATATTGAAATGGCGGTTGACTGCCTCAAACTGGGCGCTCATGACTACCTGGTTAAACCCATTAACGTAAACACATTCGGTTCAGCACTGAGAAATGCGCTTGAAATCTGTACCCTTCGCAATGAGGTCATGACCCTGAAAGGCCTTTCGTTTGGCAAAAATCTGAACTGTCCGGAGCATTTTTCCGGAATTATCACAAAAAACCCTGTCATGGCAGGCCTTTTCCACTATATTGAATCCATAGCCGCAAGCGGCCAGCCTGTTCTGATCCTTGGAGAAACAGGGTCCGGAAAGGAATTATTTGCCAAAGCCATCCATGATGCAAGCGGTGTTTCAGGCGAATTTGTAGCCATAGATGTCTCAGGTCTGGATGACACGCTTTTTTCCGACACCCTTTTCGGCCATAAAAAAGGCGCATATACCGGAGCAGATAAAAACCGGCCGGGATTGATTGAAAAAGCCGGCCAGGGCACTATTTTCCTGGATGAAATCGGCGATCTGAACTCCTCTTCCCAGGTCAAACTGCTTCGATTGCTGCAGGAAGGCATTTATTATCCCCTGGGCGATGACCTGCCCCAAAAATGCAGGGCAAGGATTATTACCGCCACCAATAAAAAATTGAATATGCTTTCCCAAAATGAAAATGAATTCCGGAGAGATCTTTATTATAGGCTATCCACCCACCTTATACAGGTCCCGCCGTTAAGGGAGAGAAAAGAGGATATCCCTCTCCTGGCAGAGCATTTAACCCGCGAAGCTGCCGGAAGCATGGGGAAAAAAATTTCATCGGTCAGTCAAAGCTTTTTGGATCTCTTGTCCTTATTACCCTTTCCGGGCAATGTCAGGGAGCTGAAAACCTATATTTTTGATGCCGTTGCCCAGTGCCGGAAAGATGAACTCTCAGAGCATGCCGTCCTGGACCGCTTGAATCATGAATGGACAGGATATAGCCCAAAAACCACGGGACCTGATACCATGAAACCGGGCGCCATTGACCTGGAAACGATTTTCGGACATTTCCCCACACTGTCCGAACTTACACATTATGCCATTGAAACATCTTTAAAAAAATCCGACAACAATCAAAACAAAGCTGCAAAAACCCTGGGCATTTCCAAACAGGCCCTGAGCAAAAGATTGAAAAAGAGAAAGCCCTGATACCCTGGAAACAACAAAGTCAATTTAAATTGACTTTGTCTCCTTTGGTTGACTGTCCTAATTGACCCTGTCCCTCTATTTCCTTGGACCCAAGGGAATATAATTCCTGTTAACTTCAGGTTTAAAAACCCTTTCCACAATTTTATCTGCCGTGGCATACCCTTTGCTCTTCTATCCATTATCTATTCTTCTTATAAATGGGAGGTGTCACGATACAGCGTCAACCGGGCCTGCATGGGGCAGGCTAAAAAATATAATAATGATCCACACTTTTTAGGAGGATACGTAATGAAAAAGAGACATTCACTATGGAAGAGGACGATCACCCCGTTTCTTTTGGGTGTATTTATGGCCGCAAGTCTTGGCATTATCCCTGCCATGGCCGGGGACAAGGTGGTCAAGATAGGGAATATTATCCCTTTATCCGGCCCGTCTGCATCTGTAGGGGATCAGGGGAAAAAAGCAAGGGAAATGGCTGTTGAAGAGATTAATTCTGCCGGCGGAATCAAATCCCTTGGAAATGCAAAACTTGAATTATATTTTGCCGACTCTGAATCAAAACCGGAAAAAGGAGTTGCAGAAGCCGAGCGTCTCATCAATACTGAAAAAGTCAATGTGCTCACAGGCTGCTGGAATTCTGCCGTCACCTATCCTACCACTGCTGTTGCAGAGCGGTATGGAGTCCCTTTTATTGTACCGGTTTCCGTGTCTGATAAAATTACGGACCAGGGATTCAAGAACGTTTTCCGCATCGCTGCCAAGGATTCCTGGTGGACAAGGGACCAGTTTAATTTTTTAAAAGATATACAAAAGGAATTCGGAACCTCAGTCAAGAAACTGGCTTTTGTCTATGAAAACGGGGACTGGGGAAAAGGCTTTGCCGGCCAATGGAAACAACTGGCCAAAGATGCAGGGTATGAAGTGGTGATGGACGAACCTTACCCATCCACGGCAACCGATTTAAGTCCTGTGGTACAAAAAATCAGAAGGTCGGGGGCAGATATCCTCATGCTGGTTTCCAATGCTGCCGATGCCATTCTTTTAACCAATACCCTGGCTGAGTATAAAGTAAAACTCAAAGCCGTCATTACCAGCGGCGGCGGTCATGCAGACCCGTCTTTCCTGAAAGCAGCCGGTAAAAACGCCCAGTATATCTTTGATATTGTGGAATGGGAGACAGACGTTAACAAACCCGGCGCCAAAGAAACCAATGCTAAATACAAGGCCAAATACGGAACAAATCTCACCGGCGAAGCCGTGGATGCCTATCTTTCCATGTACCTGGTCAAAGACGCGCTTGAACGGGCTGCAAGCCTCAACCCTGATAAAATTCGGCAGGCACTGGTCTCCACGGATTTAAAAGAAGGCCCGGGCATGATCGTGGGCTATGATGCAGTTAAATTTGATGAAACCGGCCAGAACAAGCAGGCATCCCTTGTCATGGTACAGATCAATGATGTGGGTAATGGGCTGGAACGGATCTCGGTATGGCCCAAGAGTGCCAGAAGAGTCGGATATACACCGGTTTTCCCTAAACCCTGAGGATTTAATAAGCTGTAAAACTTCCTGGAAGGCAAATGCCTTCCAGGGTAATCGCCCGGTATGGAGATGCAAATAATGTATTTTATAGAAGATGCTCTTAACGGCATATTAATGGGATCCATATACGGATTGACCGCGCTCGGGCTCACTATTATTTTCGGGGTGCTCAAAGTGGTCAATTTCGCCCATGGTTCCATGCTTATGGTGGGGATGTATATTGCCTTCTGGACCATATCCCTTTCTGGTGTACATCCATATGTTGCCTTGATTTTCGTCATCCCTGTTATGTACATTTTCGGTTATTATCTTCAGGACATTGTGATCAAACCCATTTTCAAAGCGGAAAAAAATGTCCGGGAACCATTGACCGTGATCATCGTGACCACTGGTGTCTGGTATATTCTCGACAACCTGACCCTGCTCCTGTTCGGTCCCCAGTACAGGGATATACAGGATAATCCCCTGAAAGGAAAAATGATCGAAATCGGTGAAATTTTCATATCCGTTCCCAAATTATGGGGGTTTTTCACTGCTGTTGTCACAGCTTTCGGGATTTACTATTTTTTTAAATACACCCGCACGGGCCGGGCCATCCGGGCTACAAGCCTGGACCGTGATGCAGCAAGCCTTTCCGGGATCAACCAATACAAGATATACAATATGACCTTTGGTATTGGAGCGGCCGTGACAGGAATTGCTGCCGTTACCCTGGTCCCTTTT
>MGTJ01000136.1 GCA_001799395.1 Desulfobacterales bacterium RIFOXYA12_FULL_46_15
TGTCTTTGGAAAGCTTGATGAAATAGTAAGATTTTTGAAAATTATTGAACCAAAATTGAAGTCTCTTTCATCTGTTGCAATGGGTGATTCTTCACTCATTCATGGCGACATCGGATTAAAAAGAAAAATTCCGATTGCTTACATGGGTGATGGTGTTTCCAGGTTACTTTCAATAATCTTAGCAATTGCAACGACCAAAAATGGAATAGTCCTGATTGATGAATGCGAGAATGGCATTCATCATTCCGTAATGCCGAAAATTTGGGAAGCTATTGCTATGGCCGCCCATGAATATGATTGTCAGGTTATATGCACAACGCACAGTTATGAGTGCTTGGAGGCAGCTTACAAAGGTCTTTCAGGTAAACTGGCAAGTGATTTCAGTTATATCCGTATCGATAGGACAGAAACAAAGACTGTTGCAAAATGTTTTGACCATGAAATGCTGAAAGTTGCTATTGATACCAATATGGAGGTGCGTTAATAATGGCACAGCCAATTGAAATAAAGTATCCTAAATTGCTTTTGGTTGAAGGTGCTGACGCCCTACATTTTTTTATCAAAGCGCTTGAAGTGTTTGGTGTGAATGATGTTCAGGTGTTGGACTTTGGGGGAATCTCTGACTTGACCAAGTATCTCAAAGCCTTGTTGTTGTACCAGAATTTTGATAGCGTTACAAGCCTCGTAATTGCCCGTGATGCAGAAAAAAACTCTGATTCAGCAATCAGCAACGTAAAAAAAGCACTTGAGCAAATATCTCTTTCGATTCCTGAGAAACCTTTTGAATTTACCGGAAATAATCCAAAAATCGCTTTCATGATTTTTCCCGGTTTTGACGAAGCAGGGCTTCAATCCGGTACACTTGAAGACCTGTGTTTGGATATTGTAAAGGACTGTTCGTCGTTTGATTGTGTCGATGCATACATCCAGTGTTTACAGTCAAATGGCTATGAAATAAAGCAGCCACATAAAACGAAACTCCATACTTATCTCTCAGGAAAGAACAATTTTGTCGGTTTAAAAATCGGTGAAGCAGCAAAAGCCGGGGCATGGGATTGGGAACACACTAAACTTAAGCCGTTCAAAGATGTAATCATTGCGATGTAAGGTGAGCGGCTGAATTCTGAAATATATCAAAAGAATACCTTACCTGGTAAATACTTCCACAATTGGCTCTCAGGCAGGAAAAATCCAGTCACCTGTTTGCCGGATGTATTGTATTTTGAAAATGGCCTTTGTATAGAAAAAGAAGCTCTCAAACTCAAAGCTCCCTTGTCAGAATCTGGAATATCAAAGCTCATTAAAGTACATTCTGGTTGGTAAAATCAACTTTACTTTTAATCCCCCGTGCTTATGATTTACTGACATTGAATTAAATATAACCCCCAAGGTCAGGAGCAATCAAACGGGTATGAAAAACGGCGGTTCAACAGGGATTTCAAAACCCCGGACAGGTAAAAAAACAATTCCGGGCTCATCCTCTAAAGAGCTTGACAGAATCATTGTCCGGGGAGCCAGAGAGCACAATCTCAAAAATATCGATATCGACATCCCTAAAAAAAAAATGGTGGTGCTCACCGGGGTGTCCGGGTCAGGTAAATCCAGCCTTGCCTTTGATACCATCTTTGCCGAAGGCCAGCGCCGGTATGTTGAGTCCCTTTCCTCCTATGCCCGGCAGTTTATCGGCCAGATGGAAAAACCAAAATACGATACCATCCGGGGGCTTTCCCCCACCATTGCCATTGAACAGAAGGCTGCCAGCAAAAACCCACGCTCCACGGTCGGAACCATCACGGAAATCTATGATTATTTAAGGGTCCTTTTTGCCCGGATCGGCACCCAGAAATGCTTTCAATGCCGGAAGACCGTAGGCCGGGGCCATGCCCAGAGCATGGTTTCCCAGATCCTGTCCCTGCCGGAGAGTTCAAAACTCCTCATCCTTGCCCCCATTGTGGAAAACAGGAAAGGAGAGCACAGGGAAAAATTTGAAGAACTGAAAAAAAACGGATATGCAAGGGTAAGGGTGGACGGGGTGGTCCAGGATCTTGAAAATATACAATCCCTTGCCAAAAATAAAAAACACCATATTGAAGTGGTGGTGGACCGCCTGGTGGTGAAAAACGACCGGGAATTTGAAGACCGGCTTACGGATTCCGTGGAAAGCGCTTTGAAGCTTGGAAAAGGGCAGATCATTGTCCACATCATGGGAAGAGAGGACCTGAAAATGAGCGAGGCCCGGTCCTGCTGCGGGATTGCCTATCCTGAACTGACACCCCAGCTTTTTTCATTTAACTCTCCCCTGGGCATGTGCCCGGACTGCAACGGCATCGGCACGCTCCTGGCCATGGACCCGGATAAAATCATCCCGGATAAGTCCCTCAGCATCCGTCAGGGGGCCATTATCCCGTGGAAAAATTATTTTATAAAAAAACCAAGGTTTAGCAATGACCATTCCTGGGGAATGAGCCAGCTTACGGCCATGGAACAGCAGTGGGGCATTAATTTTGATATTCCCTGGAAAGACCTGCCTCAAAAAGACAAGGCCCTTCTTTTGTATGGGTCGGATGACCGGGAAATGACGGTGAGCTGGAATTCCGCCAAGATCCAGGGTGAATTTACACGGACCCATGAAGGGCTGATACATACCCTGATGCGGCGCTATAAGGATACCCAGTCTGAAAGCCAGAAAAAATATTATTCGGATTTCATGTCAGCCTCAACCTGCCCTGCATGCCAGGGAAAACGGTTGAAAAATGAAGTCCTCCACGTTCATATCAGGGAAAACTCCATCAGGGATGTGACGGCCATGACCGTAAGGGAAGCCTATGAATTTGTCAACGGCCTGCACCTTACCGGCAACAAAAAGCTGATCGCTGAAGAACTCTTAAAGGAAATCTCGGACCGCCTGGGGTTTCTGGTCAATGTGGGGCTGGATTATCTATCGCTTGACCGGAGCGGCCCCACCCTTTCCGGCGGCGAATCCCAGCGGATCAGGCTGGCCTCCCAGGTGGGGTCTGAGCTGACCGGGGTTCTCTATATCCTGGATGAACCCTCCATCGGCCTCCATCAGCGGGACAATATCAAACTTTTGAACACCCTTCACCATTTAAGGGATATCGGCAATTCCCTCATCATTGTGGAGCATGACCATGAGACCATGGAAGAATCCGACTGGATCGTAGATATCGGGCCGGGAGCAGGCCATCTGGGCGGCCGGGTCGTGGCCCAGGGAACCCCTGCCCAGATCAGAAAGAATCCGGCCTCCATTACCGGCCGGTTTTTAAGCGGAAAAGAGAAAATTTCCATCCCCGAAACCAGAAGAACCCCTGAAAGCCTTGGAAACAAATGGATCATCATTGTCCATGCAACGGAAAACAATCTGAAAAATATTACGGTCAAAATTCCCCTGGGACTCCTGGTGGCCGTCACCGGTGTTTCAGGAGCCGGGAAATCCACTCTCATCAACCAGATCCTGTACCCGGCCCTGGCCCGGAGCCTGCACGGGTCACAACTGAGCATCGGCCAACATGAGAAAATAACCGGTCTCACCCATCTTGATAAAATCATCAATATCGATCAGAAGCCCATCGGCCGGACCCCCAGGAGCAATCCCGCCACCTATACCAAGGTCTTTGACCACATCCGGGATTTTTTTGCCCTTTTACCGGAATCAAAGGCCAGGGGGTATCAGAAGGGAAGGTATTCCTTTAATGTCAAGGGCGGGCGGTGTGAGGCCTGTTCAGGAGATGGGTATATCAAGGTGGAAATGCATTTCCTGGCCGATGTCTATGTCCCCTGCGAGGTCTGCCAGGGCAAACGCTTTAACAGGGCCACCCTTGAAATCCTGTACAAGGATCATTCCATCGCCGATGTCCTGGACCTGTCGGTCCTGCAGGCAAGGGAACTGTTTGAACATCATCCCAAAATCACCCAGATCCTTGATACCCTCATGGATGTGGGGCTGTCCTATATTAAGCTCGGGCAGGCCGCCACCACCCTTTCCGGCGGTGAGGCCCAGAGGATCAAGCTGGCCCGGGAGCTGGCAAAACGTGAAACCGGGGAGACCCTCTATATCCTGGATGAGCCCACAACCGGACTCCATTTCCAGGATGTCAAACTTCTGCTCAGCGTCCTGTCCCGCCTGACCGATGCCGGAAATACCGTCATTATCATTGAACACAATATGGATGTGATCAAGACGGCTGACTGGATTATTGACCTTGGGCCCGAGGGGGGAAAAAGCGGCGGGGAAATTATTGCAGAAGGGCCGCCGGAAAAGATTGCAGATTCTTTAAAGAGTTATACCGGGCATTATTTAAAGGATATTCTAAAGAAAAAATCTGAGGATGTCCTATGAATTTTCTAAAATGGGTGATCCGGCCCTATCTTTATACCCAGTATCATATTTCAAAACTGGCCAGGACAGGGTCATTTGGAAAAAAAACGGCAGTTTACCGGAAAGCACAGTATCAGAAAACAGGAAATTTTATTAAGGACGGGCTTTTTGCTCATCATGTCAAACAGTTTCATGAATCATCCTGTTCAGTCGCCACCATTGCATCAATCATCAATGTGCTGCTTGAAAAACAGGGCCGGCTGCCTGAAATGCCCCTCACCCAGCAGGATCTTCTTGAAACGGTGAAAACTGCCCACTGGAAAGAAAGGATGAGCGATAACGGGTATAAAGGCCGAAGAGGGCTCCCCCTTCCTGTTCTTGGAGAAGTTGTCAGGGGCAGCCTTGACATCTATGGCATTTCATACAAATCCCTTGAAATTATCCAGGTGTCTGCCGACCCGGAAAAATCAAAAGCAATGAAAAAGGCCCTTCGTACCAGGCTTGAACAGTTTGAAACCCGGGGGGACTGCATCCTGATTGCCCATTTTGACCAGGGAAGTGTGCTGCCCGAGCTTCATATTCCTCATATTTCCCCTGTGGGAGGATTTGACCGGGCATCCGGAAAGGTGACCTTCCTGGATGTGGACCCGGACCAAGCTTATCCCTACCAGGTTTCCTTTGATACTTTTTATACATCCCTTGCCAGCAATTACAATCCCATCTTCAGGCATTTCGGTTATGCCGAAGGCGGTTATGTCGTTATTCAGCTCTGATCAGTGTACAGTATAAAGGAAAATCCGTTTTTTTAAATACACTCCTGGAGATGCGTGAAATATCTTGACACAGCTTTCCATTTTTGTGATAAAAAATTTTATTACCCAGACAATTGAATAAAGGAAAAAGATATTAAACAAACACAGATATTTCCTGTCGGAGGAGGCAAGGGCGGAATCGGGAAAAGCATGATAACCGCCAATCTTGGTGTTCTTCTCGCCCAGCAGGGGAGGCGGGTCGTTCTTGTGGATCTGGATCTGGGTGCATCCAATCTGCACGCCTTTATCGAGAAGGAAGATACGGACAGGGGCCTGGAAACCTTTTTAAGCAAGCATGCATCACAACTGGAAGAAGTGATCATGCCGACAAAGATCCCTAATCTTTTTTTTATCAGCTCCAGAAACTGTCAGACCGAAGCAGCCAATCTGTATGATGCACAAAAACAAAAAATAATACGGGCCATTCAGAAACTTGAGTTTGATTATGTATTCATGGATCTGGGGGCAGGTTCCAATTTCAATATGCTTGATTTTTTCTTAGCCTCCAACCAGGGCATTTTTATCTGTACATCTGAACCTACATCAATTGAAAATCTATTTAATTTTATCAAGGCTGTCTATTTTCGTATTATTAAAAAAACCCTGAAACAACGTGAATTCAACCGGGCTACCCGTAATCTGGATCTTTCCGGAAATACACTTAACCAGTCCTTTCGTATTATCAATGCAATCACAAAGCAAGATCCTGGAATAGGAGCATTGTTAAAGGAGAAATTAAGTGATTCTCATTTCAGGCTTGTCGTCAACCAGTTACGGAAAAATGATGATCCTTCGCTTGGTTTAAAAATTGAAAAGGTCTGTAACCGGCATTTTCATTCAAAATTTACTTTTTCAGGAAATATACGGTATGATGAACGAATTCATGACTCTGTCCTGATGCAAAAAAATTTTATCATGAAATATTTCTATACCCCGAGCGCCAATGACCTGGCCAGGATTGCCCAGAATCTTTATGATGGGGAAATGGAAACCGTTTCAAAACAAGATCCGGATTATTATGAAACCCATTGATGATTATACCCATTATGAAACCCTTGAAGTCCGGCCTAATGCATCTTTTTCTGATATCCGGGAAGCATATAAGGAAATTTTATCCATTTATGATGCCGAGTCTCTAAGCACCTATTCATTGTTTACCCCCTTGGAAAGGAAAGCTATCCTGGCCAAGGTTGAGACGGCATTCCAGATTCTGAGTGATACGGAAAAAAGAAATACATATGACAAATCATTAATTGCCTCGGGCAGGCTTACGCCTGAAATGCTGATTCCGGATAAGACCAGAACCCCTGTTCCGGTATTTCATACAGACCTGCCAAAGAACTGCCATTCGGATAAAAGAATAAAGGAAAAAATCAATGACAATCAAGTCCAGATACTTATTGAAAAAATCCAATCCAAGGGAATCATTTCCGGGCAGGATCTAAAATCCATACGTACGGCTGCCAAAATCAATCTTCTGGACATATTTGAAGCTTCAAGGATAAGTGTGAATATCCTTGAAGCCATTGAGGGAAATTTTAAGCATCAATTGCCGGCTCCTATATATCTGAAGGGCTTTTTAAAATCCTATGCAGAATTTTTAGGCCTTATGCCGGAAAAGATCATTTCAGGTTACATGGAATACCTTTCACACTCTTGATTTTCCACTGGCTGATACAAATCCGCTTATTTGGATTTCCGTCTCCTGGCAATGCCTGCAATTCCCAGAAGGCCAATACCCATTAATGCCATTGAGGCTGGTTCAGGCACGGGGTTAGCATTGATTTCTCCGCCGATCACGTCATTGGCACAAAAAGGAGCAAAGCCGATAAAAGCGCCGCCGGACAAATCAATTCCAAGGCCGTCAAAATTGTAAGAGTATACATTGCTTGTATTCACCCAATGGCTGCCGCTATTCCACAGTGTCAGATTGTTACTGTCAATGCCGTTCGGGGAATTCTGGCGGATTCCGGAACTAGAATTGGTAAGAGTATAGGCATATCCGCCAGAATTTACCTGCCAGATACCGTTTCCCGGCACATTGCCGATAGTGTATCCTGAATTAGCCGATCCGCCGTCATGAATCAGATAGTCCCAGTCATCCCATTGACTATTGCTGGAGGCTATTGCATAGGAATTGATGAAAAGTGAATTGAAGTTCTGCCAGGTATTGCTGTCATGCAAAATAATCTCAATATTTTTCAACAATCCGGAATCATTGAGAGTCACATCCATGCGTTGGATTTTGGGGGTTCCTAACTCATCCTGTCCTGGAATATTGCTTGTATAACCAGGCCAGTCAATCCAACTGTCCTGGATGGAATACAGGGTATCTGCATATACCTGCGTACCAGTAAAAAACATCGAAATAATTAAAACGGCTAAAAACTTTTTCATGATCGACTCCTAATAAAATTGTCCTGATTAATATTTTGCACAATTGTCTAAACAATTAGCTGAATAGATATACATTAATCGTGCCGGATAATGATAGATATCATTACTTTTTTTATAACATATTGATTTTAATAATAAAATTATTTAATTCACAAAATACAGAATGGGTTTCTATTATTTTTCTGCTTTTAATAAAAAAGAAATTATGAACTTTTTTATCTAGTTTTATGGTTTTTTGTATATAGTTGTGAACTTTTGTATATAGTCTTGTATCAACACTGATATGGACAATAGATAATTGACACTGGTTTATAAAAACAGTATATAAACAAACATAAATTATGGTCATGCCTTGTTATGAGGCTTAAGACGGAAAACCACGGATCTTGGATAAGACCGCCGGGTTGCAAGCTTTAAAATTCATGTTTATTAGACCGGGTTGCCTTTGAAAAGGAATCCGGTTTTTTATTGGAGCAATTTTTAAATAAGTGCTCTTTTGCTGATCAAAAAGAGGAGGGCCTCTAAAAAAATGGCAATGACTAAAGATTTTATCGATCCAAGGAATATGACGATTTTGGCAGTTGATGATATGAAGAGCATGCGTTTAACCTTAAGGAAAATGCTTAAACATCTTAATATTGGAAAAACTCTGAAATTTGCGGAAAATGGCCGTGAAGGGCTAACCATACTTCAATCCTCTCCTGCCGATCTGGTCATCATAGACTGGCAGATGCCATTGATGAACGGGACTCAGATGCTTGAGAGCATCCGGAATGATAAAGCATTAAGAGATATTCCCGTTATCATGGTCAGTGCCGAATCTGAAAAAGACATTGTCCTGGAGGTTGCTGAAACGGAAATTGACGGCTATCTTTTAAAACCTTTAACCCTTGATGCCCTGGATAAAAAAATTAAAACCATTGTGGACCGTGTCAATAACCCTGACAAGGCTACCCTCCTGATCAACGAAGCAAGGGATTTTGAAGAATCGGGTGATCTTGAATCCGCTATTGAAAAAATTAAACATGCGTTGATTTTCAGGCCTTCGGCCTCGAGACTGCTGAGGCGCCTGGGCCTGCTTTATGCAAAAACAGGGAAACCGGAAATTGCAGAGAAATGTCTTTGGAAAGCAGCTTCTGTAAATCCCCAGGATGCAAATACAAGACAGATTCTGGGGGAAATGTATATTAAAAAGAATGATCTTGAAAAGGCTGCCCAATATTATCTTGAAGTTTTATCCTTAACCACCCGGTTTTCTGAAGAAGCCATTCTTCTGGGAGAAAAACTCATGGACGGGGGCCGGAAAAATACGGCTGTTAAACTCTTTTCAAAAATTATTTCAAGTGTTAAAAAAAATTTGGTGATTAAGGAAAGAATCGTTGATATCTGCCTGGCATGCGATGAGTTCGAATATGCAAAAGAACTGCTGGATATCTTGATTCGGGAATTTCCTTCAAAATACGACCTGGTTTTTAAAACCGGAATGGTATATGTCACAACCGGTGACCTGGAAAAAGCACTTGAGCTGTTT
>MGTJ01000137.1 GCA_001799395.1 Desulfobacterales bacterium RIFOXYA12_FULL_46_15
GAAATCGCTTCCCTAGGGTTGTAGCAATGGGATTTGAGCATACGTCTGTAATGCCTCAAGAGGTGCAGGAGCACCAGAACCTTAGACCCGGACATGTTTGTGTGGATTGCACACTGGGTGGGGCAGGACATGCTTTCTCAACCGTCAGGGCCATACTCCCGGATGGAATGCTGATCGGGATTGATCAGGACGCAGATGCAATCCGCCATGCTACAGGCCTGTTACACCCATTTAAAGACCATGTACGCTTGTTCCACAGCAATTTTTCAGATCTTCCCCGGATTCTGAGCGCTATCGGGATAAAGGGTGTAAATGCAATAGTCCTTGATTTAGGCTTTTCACTGAACCAACTGAAAAACAGCAGACGCGGCTTTAGTTTCAATAAGAATGAACCATTGGATATGCGAATGGATATTCGAAACCCATTGACGGCCTTTGAAATTGTCAATTCATTCCCTGAGAGTGGATTGACGGATATTTTTTTTAAATATGGAGAAGAAAAATTCTCCAGGCGCATTGCCAAAAGAATAGTGGAAGAAAGAATTAAAACCCCCATTAAAACCAGCGAAGTACTTTCACGGATCATCACTGCGGCAATTCCTAAAAAAAGTGCGGCAAAACAGCGGATACATCCTTCCACAAGAGTTTTCCAGGCCCTTAGAATTGCCGTCAACAATGAATTGGAACTGTTGGAAGACTTCATGGCAGAAGTACCCTCCCTTCTTTTAGAGAATGGCCGGCTTTGTGTCATTTCTTTCCATTCCCTTGAAGACCGGATTGTAAAACATGCCTTACGCAGATTTGAAAACGGGTGCACCTGTCCGAAAACCCTTCCGGAATGCCTGTGCGGTTTTGTCCCGCAGATGAAATCCGTGTTCAGGAAAGCCCTGGTTCCGTCACCGGAAGAAATCCACCGCAATCCTATGGCCGGAAGTGCAAAATTAAGGGTGGCTCAAAAGGTTTAAGATATGGCAATCAACAATAACAATATGGTGAATGGCCTTATTCCTAAAAAAAACAAAGGTTCTCTCTGGCTCTTGATTATTTTTATTATCTTCTCTGAACTGATGGTTTACACCTGGATCAGGACCGAATCCACCCAGACTCTTTTACGGATCTCAGCGGCTGAAGACCGGCTTTTACAGAAACGGTCCTATTACAAGACCTTACTGGCTGAAAAGGAAGTGCTTAAATCCGATGCAAGAATAACGCGGATTGCTAAAAACCGGTTGAATCTTTCAACCGCCACAATGAAACAGACCATCTATTTTTCAGGGAATGAGGGCTAATGTCCGGGGATTTTAACAACCGCATCAAAAAAAGAATCATTGTCATCCGGGCGCTTATGGTGGCCTCGATTCTGCTGCTTTGTGCCAAATCCTTTGACATCCAGATTTTAAAAGGAAAGGAATTATCGGAAAAGGCTGAAAATGATTATTCAAGGAATATCACCATAAAAGGAGAAAGAGGGCAGATCCTTGATCAGAATATGAATAAACTCGGTGCAAGCATTGATGCCGTGACCATAACCGCCTGCCCTGCAAAAATAAACAACCCGGGGGATGCGGCCCAAAAAATAGCCGATCTGCTCAATATTAATCAAAAAAGGCTTAAGGAAATCCTTTCTTCCAAACGGATGTTCGCCTGGGTACAAAGAGGGGTGACACCGGACCTGGCTGAAAAAATCCGGGGACTGAACATTTCAGGAATATATTTTGAAAATGACTCCAGAAGATATTACCCCAACAGAAGTCTTGCCGCACAGGTGATCGGATTTACAGGGACTGATGATTCCGGGCTTGAAGGTCTGGAATGCAGATATAATTCGGTCCTGGAAGGCCGGACCCGGAAAATAAGCTTCACCCGGGATGGAAACGGAAGAATACTGGATTATGAAAAACAACGGAATTCAGAGCTGAAAGGGGATTCTATCGTTCTGACCATTGATAAAAAGATTCAATTTTTAAGTGAGCAAGCCCTTGAGAAAGCCGTCACCAGCCATCAGGCCGGATCAGGGATGGCCCTTGTAATGAAACCAGGGACAGGGGAGCTTCTGGCCATTGCCCATTATCCTGAATTCAACCCGAATAATTATGGTAATTATGACAGGGACACATACAGAAACCGGGCCGTTACCGATGCGTTTGAACCGGGTTCTGCCATGAAAGTCTTTACTGCTGCGGCTGCCCTTGAAAAAGGGGTAACACCCAAAACCATTATTTTCTGTGAAAAAGGTACTTACCGGATCGGAAATTTTACCATCCATGACACGCATTCCTATGAATGGCTCACCATCAGCCAGATCATCCAGCTTTCTAGCAATATCGGAGCAGCCAAAATCACTGAATCCATTGGTGATAAAGCATTATACAATAGCCTTGCCGGGTTCGGGTTCGGCAGCAGGACCGAAATCGGCATTACCGGAGAAACCCCGGGAAACCTGATCCCTTACAAGAAATGGTCAAAAATCGACTCGGGTGCCATCTCTTTCGGCCAGGGCATTTCCGTTTCAGCCCTTCAGCTCGCCACCGGCATCAGCGCCATTGCCAATGGCGGGAGTCTTATGAAACCTCTGCTGGTCAAAAAGATCGTCTCAAGCCGGGGTGAAGACATAAAAGAATATCACCCTGAGGTTGTCCGCAGGGTGATCAGTCCTGCAACTGCCAATGAGTTAAAAACAATGATGAATCTAGTGGTCAGCGAGGAAGGTACCGGTACCAAGGCCTCCATTGACGGATATGAGGTATGCGGCAAAACCGGTACGGCACAGAAAGCTTCCGGCGGTGAAAAAGGATATGCCAGAAATAAATATATTTCCGTATTTGTCGGTTTTGCCCCTCTGGAAAACCCCGAGCTTGCCGTTCTTGTCATCGTGGATGAGCCTCAGAAACAGTATTATGGCGGAGATGTGGCAGCCCCTGCATTTAAAACCATCATGGCTGAATCCTTTAATTACCTGAACATAGCACCGGGAAAAAATAAAAACATGGTGGCCCGGGTATCTGATGGAGGAAAAAATTGAAACTATCCTGCCTTCTTGAAACCTGTTCGATCCTGTCTTTTGTCCTCTCAAAGGATGGACAAGCTTATGATCCGGATATCCTGTCCATTGCTTCAAATTCAAAAGATGTCCGGCCGGGAAGCCTCTTTATTGCTGTCAGGGGGCTGAAAGCCGATGGACATGATTATATGGATGAGGCTGTTAAGAACGGGGCAAGCGCAGTTATCGCCGAATACAATCCCAAAAACCTTAACTTTGTCATCCAGGTTCCAAATTCAAGGTTGGCCATGGCTGCCATAGCTTCCGGGTTTTACGGGAATCCGTCAGAAAAACTCACCCTTATCGGGGTTACCGGGACCAATGGCAAAACCACCACCACATGGATACTGGAAAGTATTTTCAAATCCTCTGGGTTCAACACCGGTGTCATTGGGACAGTCAACATCCGGTATAATGGAAAAACCATTAACAATCCAGTCACCACACCGGATTCCATTGATCTTCAGAAAACCCTTTTTGAAATGAAAAAAGCCGGTGTCACCCATGTCGTCATGGAAGTCTCCTCCCATGGGCTTGATCTGAACCGTGTGGATTTCTGCCGGTTTGATGCCGGCATATTTACCAACCTGACCCAGGATCATCTGGATTATCATAAAAACCTGGAGGATTATTTTAACTGTAAAAAAAGGTTTTTTAATGAGTTCCTGGGACCAAACGGAAAAAACAATGCTCCTGCCGTTCTTAATATTGATTATGAAAAAGGAGAGTTTCTGTTCAACACCCTTCTCTGCCAGAAATTTTCCGTCAGTACGGAAAAACAGGCAGATATATATTCCAAAGATATCATTGATGATATCTTTGGAATATCCGGGCTTCTATGCCTTAAAAACAGCTCCATTCCATTCAGATCCGCTTTAACCGGCCGGTTCAACCTTGAAAATATCCTATGCGCCGCAGGTGCGGCCCATGCCCTTGGCGTCAGCCCTGAAGCCATCAAAAAAGGAATTGAAGACTGCCGTTCCATCCCGGGAAGACTTGAAAAAATCAGCCACCCCATTGACCGGTTCATGTTTGCCGATTATGCCCATACACCGGATGCCCTTGAATCCATATTAACCACCCTGAAAACAAGAGCCCCTAAAAGACTCATTACCGTATTTGGCTGCGGCGGCAACCGGGACCGTTCAAAAAGGCCTGTAATGGGCAAAATTGCATGCGAGCACAGCGATATTGCCATTGTCACATCAGACAACCCGAGATCGGAACACCCGGATGCCATTATTAAAGATATTCTTGACGGTATTGCCCATGCAGAAAGGCTTTTTGATGAAGATCCCCTGGTGAATCCCTTTAAAAAAGGATTCCTGGTTGAAGCAGACCGGAAAAAGGCCCTGGCAAAAGCCGTATATATTTCCAAACCCGGGGATATCATTGTTGCCGCAGGCAAGGGGCATGAAACCTACCAGATTACAAACAGCGGCACCCATCATTTTGATGACAGGGAAGAACTTTGGAAAGCAGCCGACGAATTTTGCGACCTCTTCAAACCCATCCCATGGACTGTATCCGATCTATCCAAAGCATTAAATACAGCCCCGGCTTTTTCAACCCTTGAAAATGATCATTTGTTCTCAGGAATCTCCACAGATTCAAGAACCATCAAAGAATCGGAATTATTCCTTGCTCTCAAGGGAGACCGGTTTGACGGCCATGCCTTTGTTCAAGCCCTTATTGAAAAAGGCATCAAAGGCTTTGTCCTTGAAACACCCTTTTACTCAAAGCTGAACCAGGATTTAAAAAAAGAGACAGCTCAGAAAAACATCGTTGTTTTTGAAACAAGCCATTCACTCACATCCCTTGGAGATCTTGCCCGTTATCAAAGACTCCGCTCAAATGTCAGGCTCCTTGCCGTCACAGGGTCCAGCGGAAAAACCACTACCCGGAAAATCACGGAAGAAATTTTTAAAACCAGATTCCATACCCATGCGACCATTGGGAATCTGAACAATGAAATCGGGCTGCCCTTGACTCTTTTGAAACTTTCCGCTGCTCATGAATGGGCTGTTGTGGAAATGGGAATGAATCACCCGGGCGAAATTTCAAGACTCAGCCGGATTGCGCTTCCGGATATTGTCATGATCATCAATACGGCTGCTGTTCACCTTGAGGGTCTCGGCAGCATAGACAATGTGGCCAAGGCCAAGGCTGAAATATTTGACGGCATGAGGGAACACGGGACTGCCATCCTGAATGCGGATGACCTAAGACGGGGAATTCTTGAAGAAAAGGCAAGGAAAAACAAATCCGTTGAAACCCTTTTATTTTTCGGGTCAGCAGATGATGCAGACATCAGTGCAAAGAATATCAGAACCAGTGAAACCCATACTGAATTTTCCGTCAAAACAGGTGAAAAGGAGTATTCATTGATCATCCATTCCCCTGCCCCTTTCATGGTTGAGAATTGTCTTTCAGCCATCCTGGCAGCCGTGAAGGCCAAAATTGACTCAACAACCATTCAAAAAGGGATAAACGCCTTTCACCCGGTTTCAGGAAGAATGAACATCTACAAAGTCTGTGATACTCTCACCCTTATTGATGATACCTACAATGCCAATCCGGCTTCTGTTGCAAAAGCGCTCCATACCCTTCACGCTGTAAGCGGCCGGGGTAACGGTATCGCAGTTCTCGGGGATATGCTGGAACTGGGGGAAAACTCAGAAGAGCTTCACCGGCAGATCGGCAGAACCGTTGCCGAACTCGGCATCAAAAAACTATTTGTCTTTGGTGATAAGGTACAAGGTTTGATAGACGGGGCCATTGAAAGAGGGTTCCCAAAGACTGACATCTTTCATGGCACAAAAGAAGAAATTGCAGAAAAAATCCATGGGCAGGCAGACACAAAAACATGGGTTTTAATCAAGGGATCAAGGGGTATGTCCATGGAAACGGTTATACAAAATCTTAAAAAACTATTAAAGGTAAAACCAGATGTTTTATGAATTATTATACCCTTACCATGTTGATTTCACGTTTCTGAATTTATTCCGGTATATCACATTCAGAACGATCTACGGCGGACTTACTGCGTTTTTTATCTGTTTTTTGTTCGGGCCTTATGCCATCCAAAAACTGACACAGATGCAGGTCGGGCAGAACATCCAGAGCGACGGGCCAAAGTCTCACCTGGTAAAACAGGGCACACCGACCATGGGCGGTATTCTGATCCTTTTCTCCATTTTTGCGGCAACTCTGGCCTGGGGGAATTTGTCCAACCATTATGTCGATATCCTCTTGTTAACCTTGGTGCTGTTCGGCGCCATCGGGTTTGTGGATGATTATCTGAAGCAGACCAAAAAAAGGAATATGGGCTTTACCGCCAAAGGCAAATTTGTATTCCAGGTTCTCTTTGCCCTGATCATCAGTTATCTGATTTATAAATGCCCGGATTTTGATGCCACACTGACCATCCCTTTTCTGAAAAACATTTCCCCTGATCTGGGTATTTTTTATATCCCCTTTGCCACCCTTGTGATTGTCGGGACTTCCAATGCCGTCAACCTCACCGACGGGCTGGACGGTCTTGCCATCGGCCCCTATATTGTTGCCAGCGTCACCTATATGTTCTTTGCCTATGTGGCCGGGCATATCCAGATTGCCGACTATCTTCATGTCCGGCACATTGCCTCGGCCGGTGAAATCTCTGTTGTCTGCGGAATTCTTGCCGGCGCAGGCCTTGGTTTTTTATGGTTTAATGCGCACCCGGCCCAGATTTTTATGGGTGACTCAGGTTCCATTCCCCTTGGCGGGATACTTGGCACCATAGCCGTTATCACCAAACAGGAAATCCTTTTACTGATTGTAGGCGGCCTTTTTGTCATAGAAGCCATGTCCGTCATTATCCAGGTGTCGTATTTCAAGCTGACAAAAGGCAAGCGGGTTTTCAGGATGGCCCCGCTTCACCATCATTTTGAACTTAAAGGATGGCATGAATCCAAAGTCATTGTGAGGTTCTGGATTATTTCCATTACCCTGGCGTTAATTTCATTAAGCACATTGAAAATAAGGTAGCTTTATTTGAAAGAACAGACTTCACCCTATTTCCTTGTTATCGGCCTCGGCGCTTCAGGCATGTCCATGGCAAAATTCCTTTGTTCCAAAGGTGAATCCGTGATTGCCACCGATATCGACGCCTCAAGAGCCTGCCTTGCAGAAGAGCTGAATGCCTTAGGGATCAAAACCGAAATCGGTTTTCACGATCAGAAAACCTTTAACCAGGCTCAAGCCCTGGTGCCCAGCCCCGGTATCCCGCTGACCCATCCCCATATTAAAGAAGCCGTGGCACATGGGGTAGTCCTCACCGGCGAGCTGGATATTTTTGCAAAATACAATACCCTTCCCGTAATTGCCATCACCGGAACCAACGGGAAGACCACCACCACCACCCTGATCGGTGACATCCTCCGCGCCTGCAAAAGGAAACCTTTTGTAGGCGGCAATATCGGGACACCCCTGGTTGAAAACCTGATGAACAAGGATGACACGGATATCATTGTGGCTGAAATATCAAGTTTTCAACTGGATCTTTCAACCGCCTTCAGACCTGATGTGGGGGTGTTGCTGAATATATCGGAAGATCACCTGGACCGCTATGCCTCCTATGAAGCCTATGAACACTCCAAATGGAGTTTGTTCAAAAACCAGACACCTTCGGACACGGCTGTGATCAATCAGGCCATCAAAGGTTTTGATAAAAAATGTAAACCCCTTCAATCCAGAATTCTTTCTTTTTCTTCGTACAGGACTGGCCGGACGGATTATGCTGCCGGCATCGGCAGCAAGGACATCAGGATCGAATTCGAGGGCAGGACCCACATCCTCAGGACAGACCATTTAAAGGAACTTAAGGGCGCCCATAACCGGGAAAACATAGCGGCAGCAGTTCTTGCCTGTCTTTGCACAGGCAGGCCTGGGATCCATGATATGATAAAAGGGGTGGAATCCTTTAAAAATCTTTCCCACCGTATGGAATTTATAAAAACCATTAACCAGGTTTCATTTTATGACGATTCCAAAGCCACCAATACCGATGCCGTGATACGGGCGCTTGAATGCTTTAAACGCAATATCATCCTGATCCTGGGCGGCAGGGAAAAAGGCACGGATTTTTCCCTGCTCTGCCGTGATGTGAAAAAAAGTGTAAAAGCTATTGTGTCCATTGGGGAATCCAAAGGTCATGTGATGGAAACCTTTCAAAACATCTGCCCGGTCATTGAGGCCGGGACCATGCAGGAGGCTGTGGAAAAAGGGTTTGCCTCAGCCGTTCCCGGTGATGTGGTCCTTCTTTCGCCGGCTTGCGCCAGTTTTGACATGTTTAACAATTACGCCCACCGGGGCCGTGAATTTGCAGCCCGGGTCAATGCGCTTGAGGATCAAACCAATGATTAAGCCGGCCGATACCCTGCATCCGTTTTATAATGAAAAGGCCATTCTTTTCCCGGTTCTTCTGCTTTGCGGGATTGGTATTATCATGGTGTATTCGGCAAGTTCGGCCATTGGGATAGAAGAACATGATTCTGCATTATTTTTTATGAAAAAACAGGCTCTCTCCTTTGGAATCAGCCTGTGTGTCATGTTTATAACAGCTTCATTCCCCCATAAACTCTACCGGAGCATGTCCTATTTTATCCTTTTTGCCGCCATTTTGCTCCTGATTGCCGTTCTGTTTCCTTCCCTGAGCATTAAAGCCGGCGGGGCCAACCGGTGGCTTCATATTGCCGGATTACGCTTTCAGCCATCTGAATTTACAAAACTCGCCCTGATTCTTTTCCTGGGTTATTCCCTGTCCAAAAAACAGGAACAGATCAGGCTTTTTTCTGTAGGATTTTTCCCCCATCTTATGATCTTTCTCTTTCTTTCCTTTTTGATCATTATCCAGCCGGATTTTGGAACCCTTGTCGTCCTGGGCATGATCACATGGGGAATGATGTTCATTGCAGGA
>MGTJ01000138.1 GCA_001799395.1 Desulfobacterales bacterium RIFOXYA12_FULL_46_15
AGATGGATGCCGTCCTGTCCGACATCGGCACGGATGCGGTCAAGATCGGGATGCTTCATTCGCCGGAAGTGATTGAAATGGTGGCCCAAAAGCTTATCCAATGGAAATGCCCCAACATCGTTCTCGACCCGGTCATGATTTCCAAGAGCGGGGACAAGCTCTTAAGAGATGATGCCGTGATGGCTCTTAAAACCATCCTGATTCCGAACGCCTTCATTATCACCCCCAACCTGCCCGAAGCCTCGGTCCTGCTGGACCGGGAAGTAACAACCCCGGAAGATATGATCCGGGCGGCCAGGGATCTGGCAGATCTGGGCTGTGGCAATGTGCTGCTCAAAGGGGGTCACCTCACCGGCAAAGACAGCTCAGACCTGTTATTTCAAAAAGACACGGATACCCTGACCCAACTGCCCGGCATCCGCATTGATACCCCCAACTCCCACGGCACGGGCTGTTCTTTGTCTTCAGCCATCTGTGCAGGTCTTGCCAGGGGACTGGGGATAGAGGCGGCTGTCAAAAACGCCAAAGCATTTATCACCGGCGCCCTTAAAGCCGGGGCAGCCTACACCACAGGCAAAGGCCATGGCCCTGTCCATCATTTTTATGCTCTCTGGCATGATCCGGGTTGATTCCCGATTTGTTTGAAAATTTATTTGAGTATCAAAACCTGAATGGTTCTCATAATGTTTAACTTTTCTGTGTTTTTCGTTGCTTCCAAATGGACACCATTGGAATGATAAACAGCAATGCCGGGAAATACGCCCGGCGTGGTTTGTGTCCGCCTTGATCCCCTGTTAGCCGATAAGATTGAAAACCGCAATTTATGTAGCAACAATGAACGCTTGTTCCGACGCACTTCTCGACCTTGTCTTAAATAACCAACCAGAGTGAATCATTAGTATCATGAATAGGACCATACCGTATGTTGCAACCGGATCGAGGATGAAAAGCACCCATAGCCAAAGGATACTATATAACATGGCAAGCAATCCGGCTCTTCGCCGCGTGCTGGCAATTAACAGCCCTATAATACTGATCAGTGACAAACAAATGCCAACGAACCACATGACATCTGCAGTTGAAGAGAACGGTATGCCTGGTCCGGCTTCAGATCGAGCTTTGATGCCTATTAACATTCGTCTTTCCATGATGTAGTGCAGGGACATCATGAAAGAATACTCCAAATGATCCGCCCAATTTAACAAAGCCCGTCCGTGGGTTCGGACAATCAATCGGGTTTTTTGGGGATTGATCTCGTTGAGCAAAAAACATCCCCAGCCTTTCAACACAAAGGATCTTCCCGGGTCAACCTCGACAACCGGAAAGCCGTAATGGATCACGCTCTTGGACTGATCGAGCGATGCCTTGATAATGCGGCCGACTTTCATCTCTTTGAATTCCGGCTCGATCCGATCTTGTACCCGATATTTGTATCCCAACGGTTTTTCGATGAACCAGTAACTGTAGAAACCACCTCGATCCGCTCCCAATTGAATCAGCCAATCCCAAACCTGCGAAATCGGAGCATTGATTGTAATACTGCGTGTTGAACTGATAAATGGAGCCAGGTGGTCGCCGGGCATCGGCATTGTGACTTCCTGATCAGTGGAGCCCCATGTAAAGATCAATGGCTTTATTACCGTGATGCCGATTATAAGTTGGATGCAAATGATACATAGGACGGCTAACACAAATCTAATGGCTTTGTTCACGCGTCCTCCTCATCTTAAGTATATGGTGCCTTTTATAAAAATAAATCCGACAAATAATGACCCTATTGAAAAACAAATGAATCTTTTAGCGACAGGAATGGAACTCTCGATAACCTTAAAAACAACAAGAAGTTCAGGGACTAGCAGAAGGCCCCTCAAAAGAAAAATCACACCAATCACTAAAAGTATTTGTTTTAGCCACGGTAGCCTGACAATCTTGCCTGCACCTGAAATCGCATATAATCCGAACAAAGCGAGGATTGCACCAATCATTATACTGGCGATAATTAAACCGGGGGCATTTTTAACCAGAGATTCAGGTGCTCCAAAATACAAACTTAAGGAAGGGAAGAATCCTATGGTAATCTGAAAGATTGAAAGAATGAAGCATAATATACCTGCAAACATGAGTATGTTTTTTGAATTTTTCATAACGTTCTTCTTGAATTAGAATTATTTTTTTCCATGGATAGTCTCCGTTTTGGTTTCTGTTCATTTGGGGCTTGCATAAACTCTGCTTAAAAAGTAATTGCTATTGATAAAACAGTAATTTTTATAATTTAATATATATTAAATTCATTTTAAGTCAAGCTTTTTTACCTGTCTTTCTATTTTCAGTTATTACCATGGGTCCGGGCTAATTTTCTGAACATGTTGGATAGACCGGTGGACAATGTATAAATATTTTCTATCGGCAGGTTCTTATCCGCAGTCTTGTCAAAAAACAGGTTTAAATCCGATTCCATGCCGTCTTCCGGATGATTGTAACAGATCAGCATGGGCAAGAGCGGCAAAGGACGGATGATCAGGGCAATATCGGCTTCATAATGATTTTCAACCTGTTTACCGTTAAACAGCTCAATGATATCCCGGAAAAACGAAGGGGTTGTATCTGCAACCTGTTTAAATGCATTCACGCATTGATGCTCAAAAAACCGTGCCCAGTCCTTTGATGCCTCAAGCTCTCTGAACGGCACCCATAACCCTGTCAGCGGCACTCCGCCGCTGCTCAATATATAATTCAGAACAGGCGGTGCAATCCATTGATTTACATGGATATCGGTAAATATTGAACCATTTTGATCTATCCCGAAATCTTTGCCGAAAATTTTTAAGACAAGCCTTCCGTTTGAGTATCTTCCGCCTATCTTTTGTGCCCTGGATTCAAGATCAACCCGGCTGATCAGATCTTTTAACCCGGTCATCACCTTTTTATATTCCTGTTCAAAGGTGGGTTCATGCACCGGTTTTTTAAAGCCGGACTGATCGAGAATATCCCGGTCAATAAACGGGCATTCCCTGAGGGCGATCTGCCCCTGGAATACCGCAGCTGCAAATGCAAGACAGGTAGGCATATTGCATTTCCGGCAATTAGTTTTTTTCAAAAGTTTGAAAACGTCCATGGTATTTTTAAATTCATTCATTATTTTAATCTCCTTTGTTTTTATTGTTTATTTTATGCCTGATGATAATTAAATACATCCCCCGTTCGGGTGATTTGCAGGATATTTAAAAAATTTAAACAAGGCACGGATCATGTTGACATCTTTTTCAATGTTCCCTATGGTTGAACAAAATTAACCGGACAGGCAACCATGACGAAACACCACCCAATTATCGGATTCCATAGTTTACGAGTATGCGCCATGGGCCGTGGACCTGCCACCCGGCCTGCAGACACGCTTACGGCATGCATGATGGCGGGTTTTGATCTATCCATGAATATTGAGTCTTTATTCCCTTATATCAATGCAGTTACCAAAAAAGCGGAAATGTTTGAAAATCCGCCCTATATCCGGTTCGAATTTGATCATACCCTTTGTGTGCTCCACCCGGACAAAGGTTTTGCCTCTCCTTTTGATGACAATGTGGATGCAAGGGATTTTATGATGCGTCTCATGGCATTTTTAAATGATATTTATTATGGAAAGGAGCGGATTACACCAAAATACAAATTATTCAGCCAGGCAGATATCACCCTGATATTAAAGCTGTTGCCCCGGACCAACTGTAACGACTGCGGCTTTACCACATGTATGGCGTTTGCCGCAATGCTTGGCAGGCAGCAGACGATCCCGGCACGCTGCCCTCACATCAGCAGGCCGGTTCAGGAAAAAGCCGTTTTTCCCATTATGGATAAAGATGGAAAATTATTGTCCACCCTTACACTTAATGTCGATAATACAAAGAATATCAATGATCTTGATTCGGCAAGACAATATATTGAGACCCTGCAAAATAAAATCGAGCAATTATCCGGCATGAAAAAAGATCTGAGGGATGAAGCCAACCGCCAATTACAAACACCCCTGAGCCAAAGGGAAATAGATGTCCTTCAAATGCTTGCCTTAGGTTCGACAAATGCTGAAATCGGTCTTTTGCTCTATATCAGCCCGCATACGGTGAAAAGCCATATTAACCATATTTTTAATAAGCTGGGGGTAAACAGCCGGACTCAGGCATCGGTCTGGGCCACCCAGCACCATTTTGTCTGACCGTCAGGTTCAGGAAAACCGGATTTGATAAATCCGGTTTTTTTTACTGGTTATTCAAGTATGCAGACATCCGAATCGCAGGGACAGGACCCGTCTATCTCGCAGGCAAATGCTATCCTGGATGCCTGGTCAAAAATCACCGGTCCGACGGGATCAAATGAAAACGAAATTACGGCTCTCCTGACCGCTTCAAGATCCGGAAGATGGTCAAGACCTGTTGCCGTCACCTTGCCGGAATCGCCGGCCATGATCTCCGCATCTTCTCCATTGGTGATCACGGCAAAAGGAATCTGATAGGGCCGGATTACCCTTGACAGGGCCAGGGTTGAAAGCCTCCGGGTGACCAGGGACCCGGGCGCATATTTCACCAGCATGACGGAACGGCCTTCATGGTGAACCAGGAAGTCCACCTTCATCCTGGCCTTCCTGGTCCCGGCCGTTATCTCGAGATTAATCCCGGCCTCTATGTTTTTTTTGTCAAAGCCTTTTTCCATAACCAGTATCCGTGCTATTTTCTGACGGTACCGTTCGTCGTGGGTATCTGTAAGAATCCGGCCGCTCAGAAAATCTTCAAGTTCTCCAAGGACAAGATGATGAGGATTTGCAGATGTGGTCATGGCTTACCCGTTCCGGTAATCTTTTTCACAGCCTTTTCAAGGGCCGGGTTGAATTCATTGGGCCGGTTCATCATGAGAAAATGATCCGCCCCCTTGATCGTGATGACCTCATGGGACAGCATATGGCGGCGGTTAGCTTCCGGGTTTCCGGGCCAGAGATCGGCATTGACGCAGACCACCGGCAGGCGGACCGCATCAAACAGACGGGCTGCATCCCCTGAAATATACAGAGCCATCATTTCATTCATGGCGCTCAGGGCCGTGTCGGGCCTGGCCGCCGACATATCCGCAACAATCCATTCCGACAGCCTGGGGTCTTTTGACGGCAGCATCATGCTCTGGACAAAGGCCCTGCACCCGGCCTGAAAATCCTGCTTCAGAGGAGCCATCATCTTTTCCAGCTCTTCCCGGGTCAGGGGGTATTCAATGTTCTGAAGCGTGTCCACGCCGATAAGCCCCAGGACCCGGTCCGGCATGAGGCGGGCCGCCTCGGCGATCACGATCCCGCCCATGGAATGACCCACCAGGATAACCTTGTGTGCATCCGTCGCCTTCACCACCGCAGCCACGTCCTCACCAAATGCTTTCATGGTGTACCGGCTCCGGCCTGAACCAGAATGCCCGTGGCCGGCCAGATCCACGGTCACCACCTTGTATTTTTTTTCAAAATACGGCACCTGGGCCCGCCAGTACCGGGCATCGCAGCTCCAGCCGTGGATAAACACCAGGGCCGGGTCCCCTTTGCCGTATACCTCATAGGAAATAGAGGTTCCGTCATCCGAAACCGCCGTGAACGGCCATAAAGCATACGCCGGAACCGTACAAAGACACAAAAGCAGTACAGCCGTGACAATAAAATATTTACGGCCGCATATCCTTTTTTCCATCATGATTTTTTCTCCATTAAAACAGTCAGGTATTGATAAGAAGGGAATATACTGTTTTTTTCCAGGAAGATAAAGCAGATATCGGCATCCCTGGCCGGCAGCACCATTTATTGTTTTTTTTTAACCATGAAGCACAGAAAGACATGAAGGATCGGGAAGAAAAACTTCATGATCCTTCATGCACTTGTATGGTTAAATCTCACCGGAGAGGAAAAACGCCCTTTTAATAATCATTTGGCTATGCTATATCATGGTGCGATTTCTTAAAACCTGCTGTTTTATATGAAGATATTCTCAAAGGCGGATCATGATGCGACTCGAAGACCTGAAACCCAATACCGCTGTAAAGGGACTCCTGCCGGACGGCCTGGTCACAGTCGTCAATATCCAGTGGTATGGTTCCGAGGCCCTGGAGCTGACCTACAAAACACCCAACGGCCGGGTTGCCAATGAACTGGTCTACCGCAGCGATGAACAAAGGCTTGACTTGGTCGAGCAGGGGCGGCCCTGGAGCTTTGATGGCGACGGGGCCACGTTCCGCCTTGTTTCCGAAGCCCACCGCATCCGGCTGGCCCATCTCTTTGACCCGGCATTGGCCGTTCACACATCCCTGGTAGACCCGCTGCCGCATCAGATCACGGCCGTCTATGGGGAAATGCTGCCGCGACAGCCGCTCCGGTTCCTTCTGGCCGATGACCCGGGAGCCGGGAAAACCATCATGGCAGGTCTTTTGATCAAAGAACTGATTGCCCGCGGGGATCTTTTGCGCTGCCTCATTGTCTGCCCCGGCAGTCTTGCAGAACAGTGGCAGGATGAACTTTACCGCCGGTTCTCCCTGCCGTTTGAGATTCTCACCAATGATAAACTGGAAGCCGCCCGCACCGGCAACTGGTTTGCCGAAACCAATCTCATCATTGCCCGCCTGGATAAACTGTCGCGCAATGAAGATGTGCAGCTAAAACTTCAGGCTCCGGATTGTCAGTGGGATCTCATTGTTTGTGATGAAGCCCATAAAATGTCGGCCACCGTGTTCGGGACCGAGGCAAAATTTACCAAACGTTACCGGCTCGGGCAGCTTTTAGCCACCCTGACCCGGCATTTCCTGCTCATGACCGCCACCCCGCACAACGGCAAGGAAGCGGATTTCCAGTTGTTCATGGCCCTCTTGGACGGGGACCGGTTTGAGGGCCGCTTCCGGGATGGGGTCCATTCTGTTGACGTCTCCGATCTCATGCGCCGCATGGTCAAGGAAAACCTGCTCAAATTTGACGGAACCCCACTGTTTCCTGAACGGATTGCCTATACGGTTCCCTATAAACTCTCCCTTGAAGAAGCAGGGTTGTACAAAGCCGTCACCGACTATGTCCGCGAAGAGTTCAACCGGGCCGAAGCCCTTGAAAATGGTAAACGGGCCGGGACCGTCGGGTTTGCCCTGACCATTCTCCAAAGGCGTCTGGCTTCTTCCCCTGAAGCCATCCATCAGTCGCTCCGGCGGCGGAGGGAAAGACTGGAAAGCCGCCTGCGGGAGCTGGAAGTACTCCAGCGCGCCGGCCGGACCGAGGCCATTTTTTCATCCCATCTGCCGTTTCTGGACGCAGAAGATGTGGAAGATCTCGAAGATGCGCCGGATAATGAGGTTGAAACCGCAGAGGGTGAAATCCTGGATCAAGCCACAGCAGCCCGCTCTCTTCAGGAGCTGAAAGCTGAAATCGAAACTCTGAAAAAACTCGAATCCCTGGCCCTGAAAGTCAGGAACAGCGGCACAGATACCAAATGGCGACAGCTCGCAAGCCTTTTAAATGAAATCTTTACCCCTTCTTTCACCGACAATGCCGTGGATGAAGAAGTCAAACCCTATGTGTCCGGACCCATCCCGCCCCACAAGGCCTCGGTCCATCAGAAACTGGTTATTTTTACCGAACACCGGGACACCCTCAATTATCTGGAAACCAGGATTACCACCCTTTTGGGACGGAAATCCTCCGTGGTCGTGATTCATGGGGCTGTTGGACGCGAAGATCGCCTGAAAATCCAGGAAGCCTTCCGCCATGATCCCGAGGTTCAGGTCCTCTTGGCCACCGATGCCGCCGGTGAAGGGATTAATTTGCAGCGCGCCCATCTCATGGTCAATTATGACCTGCCCTGGAACCCCAACCGGATTGAACAGCGATTCGGACGGATTCATCGTATCGGTCAGACCGAAGTCTGCCATTTGTGGAATTTGGTGGCTGAAGAAACCCGGGAAGGCGATGTCTATAGAAAACTCCTGGACAAACTGGAACAGGCCCGCCAGTCCCTCGGCGGCCAGGTCTTTGATGTCCTGGGCAAACTCCAGTTTGAGGGAAAACCTCTGCGCGATCTTCTCATCCAGGCTATCCGGTATGGAGAACAGCCCGAGGTCATGGCCTATTTGACCACGGTTCTGGATCATGCCCTGGACCGGGAACAATTGCAGGACCTGCTGGAAGAACGGGCCCTGGCCCATGACGCCATGGATGCAGGCAAAGTCCGCCGAATCCGGGAAGACATGGAGCGGGCCGATGCCAAGCGTCTTCAGCCCCATTATATTGAATCCTTTTTCCGTGAAGCTTTTCAGAAACTGGGCGGAACCGACCGGAAACGGGAACCCCGGCGCTATGAAATCACCCATGTGCCTGCCGCCATCCGAAACCGGGACCGCCTCATAGGCGTGGGGGAACCGGTCCTGGACCGGTATGAGCGGATCACCTTTGAGAAAGAGCTGATTCATCCCCAGGGCCAGGCCCTTGCCTCTTTTGTCTGCCCGGGCCATCCCCTGCTGGACGCCGTCATTGATCTCACCCTGGAGCGACACCGGGATCTGCTCAAGCGGGGGTCTGTTCTGGTGGATGAAACCGATGGCGGTCTGACCCCCAGGGTGCTCTTTTATCTTGAACATGCCCTCCAGGACGCAGGCATTACCCGGTCCGGCGACCGCCGCATCGTTTCCCGGCAGATGCTGTATGTGGAACTGGATGCCGACGGCAACAGCCGCCACATGCATTATGCCCCCTATCTTGACTTCCGGCCCCTGAAAGAAGGTGAGCCTTCCGTTGCAGACATCCTGGCCAGACCTGAGTGCGACCGGATCGGCCGGGAACTGGAACATAAGGCCCAGGGCTATGCCGTTGCCCATGTGGTGCCCGAGCACCTGAAGGAAGTCCGGGATGCCCGCCTGTCCCTGATCGCCAAAACCGAAGCCGCGGTCAAGGAACGGCTCACCAAAGAAATCACCTATTGGGATCACCGTTCCGAACAGCTCAAACTTGCGGAACAGGCCGGAAAAATAAATGCCCGCCTCAATTCCGGTGAAGCCCGCAAACGGGCGGACAGCCTCCAGGCCCGGTTGCAGAAGCGGCTGGAAGAACTGAAGCTCGAAGCCCAGATCTCACCCCTGCCGCCGGTGGTCATTGGCGGTCTTTTGATTGTGCCTCTGGGGCTTCTCATTGCCATGACCGGACCCAAAACCGGAACCCTGGCCGGGGCAGAAAAAATTTCACGGACCGTTGACACCCAGGCTGCCGCAGCCAAAGCAAGATCCATCATCATGGAGATTGAAAAGAGCCTCGGCTATGACCCCATTGACCGGGAATTGGAAAAACTCGGCTATGACATTGAAAGCCGTATCCCCAATATTGGAAAATTGCGGTTTATCGAGGTAAAGGGCCGAATCACCGGCGCCCGAACCCTCACCGTCACCCGCAATGAAATCCTCTATTCTCTCAACAAACCCGATGATTTCATCCTGGCCATTGTGGAATTCATGGGGGACAACGGCCACAGGGTCCACTACCTGCGCCGTCCCTTCCGGCAGGAGCCGGATTTCGGCGTGACCAGCGTCAATTATGATTTTACCGAACTGATCAGACAGGGAGAGCCACCCAGATGAAATCATCCGATTTTTTTGTTCAAGCCTGCGGAAAAACGGGAAATGGTCAGGATATGAAAAAGCAGATGACAATATCCATTTTAAGTGCCATGATAGATGTCAAATTCACATTGAACAACACCCGCCACGCCTCTCCGGATTTCAGTTCCGAATGCGCACCCCGGCGGGTTACTTTTTTAAATGGGGTTACGCATGTCACCTATAATGAAAAAAAAATAGTGACAAATAAAAAATCAAGTGTTACTGTAGTTTCAAAAATGACTCTGAATAATACCCGCCCCGCCTCTGATTCAAGCGCACCCCGGCGGGTTACTTATTTTGGGAGAGCTTGATGAAATACAAAAAGCCTCCCATTTCCATTGAAGATCAGATCAATCTGCTCGTTTCCCGCGGAATGGACATATCCGACCGGGACCGGGCTTCCCGCTATCTTTCCCATATCAGCTATTTCCGGCTCCGGGGATACTGGATTCCCTTTGAAACTCCGGGTGATGGGAAAGATCACCATTTCAAGGACGGCACAGACTTTGACAGTGTCCTTGAGCTTTATCTCTTTGACCGGAAATTCAGGCTTCTCATTCTCGAAGCCATTGAACGGGTGGAAGTATCATTCCGGGCCCATTTTGCCAATGAACTGGGAATTCTCTACGGAAGCCATTTTTATCTTGATACAAAATACATTTCAAACCATAACATCCATAAAAAGCTCATGGACTCCCTGAAAACGGAAATCGAAAGAAGCGATGAGGTTTTTATCGAACATTATCTCAAAACCTATGATGATCCCTTTTTTCCACCGGTCTGGGCGGCAGCTGAAATCATGAGTCTGGGCCAGCTTTCCAAATGGTTCAGAAATATTAAATCCCGTACCGACCGAAACCGGGTGGCCCGGTCTTTCGGCATAGATCAGAGCATCCTTGAATCCTTCATGCACCATCTCACCGTTGTCCGGAATGTCACGGCCCACCATGGACGGCTCTGGAACCGGCGGCTGCCCGTTACCATGAAGCTCCCGGAAAACCCCTCTGAACTTGCTTCAATGCTCAACCCAAAAACCGGCCGGTATATCGGCAACACCGTCATCATGCTGGGGTATTTTCTGAAACAGATCAGCCCCGGCACAACCTGGCCCCTGAGAATGCGGCAGTTAATAGACGATTCCCCCGGCATCCGGCCCGCTGCCATGGGGTTTCATGAAAACTGGAAAGACCTGTCCTGGTAAAAGGAAAAATAATTGACTCTGTCTTTGGTTAAGCTTATACCCCAATATATAAATTTTTAACATGTGAGGCGATCATGAAAGTGACCGCAACAGATTTGAGATTTCACTCAAAAGAACTCATAGATTTAGTAAACAGGGGGGAATGAAATGACAGATAACCGGAACTTCCCTGGAAGCAAATGGTGGAAGTTTGATTTCCACACACATACGCCCAAGTCGGATGATTACGGCCGGGGTGATGAATCCTTCAAGAGCATCGAACCGGAGGAATGGCTCCAAAAATCCATGGAATCCGGCCTCGACTGTGTGGTGGTAACCGACCACAACTCGGGTGGCTGGATTGATGAATTGAAGGCTAAGAACACCGAACTTCGAGAGCACGACACGAAACCCGGCTGGTACAGGGAACTGACCATTTTCCCGGGGGTTGAGATTACGGTTGCCGACAGCAGCAGCCGGGTCCATCTGCTGGGTGTTTTTGACCCGGGTTGTGATAGCTGGAAGGTGGCCGGTGTTCTGGGTTCATGCGGGATCACAGCCGGGTATGGTGACGACCGGAACACATCCACGACTACGGGTTTTGTTGAGACGGTCCGAAAGATCACCGAAGCAAAAGGGATTGCCATTCCTGCCCATATCGACGGTTCCATCAGTTGGCTCAAGATGAGCCGCCCGTCTGTCGAGGGGTTGCGACTGGCATTGCTGGATCACGAATTCTGCGTGAAGAACCAGTCTGAAGATCCTAATCACCTGCCTGATATTTTCTTGTCCAAGCTGACTATCCAGGCCATGCGCCACTGCGGCCGCATCAGTGGCCAACCATTCGTCACCCGGTTGCATCCGCATTTCAATTCAGTTATCGGCGGAAGGGGTACTGGAAAATCCTCAGTTCTTGAATCTATGCGCATCGTACTCCGCAGGGATAACGAAGTTGAACCTTTTGAAAAAATTGACAAAGAACTTAAACGGTTTTTGAAGAATCAAAGCGGCCCGAAAAAAGAAAGGGGCGTTATGCAGGATGATACTGTGATCCTGCTGGAGCTTCACCGGCGCGGCAGAAATTATCAATTGCGCTGGAGATTTGACGGGCAGGGTGCGGTACTGGAGGAGGAAATCAACGGCGTTTGGCAGGAAACAGAGGCCGGTGACCTTAAAGAGCGGTTTCCGGTAAGCATTTTCAGCCAGAAGCAGATCAACGAACTTGCATCCAATCCGCGAGGGCTTTTAGAGGTTGTTGACCGGTCACCCGAGGTGGATCGGGCGGAATGGAAATCCCGCTGGGAGAGTGCTAAAAGCCAATTCCTTCAATTGAGGGAGCGAAAAAGATCGCTATTACGGCAACTGGCCGGCGAGCAGCAGATTCGGGCGAAGCTGGGAGACGTTGAAAACGACCTGAAGCAATATGAAGAAAAAGGTCATGGTGAGGTGCTCAAACAGTATCAGAAGCGCAGCCAGCAAAAGAATAGCCTTCCCGATGACCGGATTTTTGATGACCTTGCCTCTGGTATCAGGGAGCTTGCATCCAACACCGGGCTGTCCGATTTTCCTGCACATTTATTTGACGAGCAGGATGAAACCACCGCCGAAATCAGGGTGATTCACGAACAGACAGCCCAGGAGCTGAAAATGGTTGGGGAAACCCTTGGTAAACTTGCCGACAGCGTTGACGGGCTAAAGGCCCAAAGGGCAAAGAACATTTCTTCAGGCAAATGGCACCAGGCGGTACAGGCAAGCATCGCCGCTTATGATGGGCTGGTCAGGGAGTATGAGGAAAAAAAGAGCCAGATAAGTATTTCCCTTTATGGTGAATGGGTGGAGCAGCGGAATCAGTTGCAGCAGCAATTAAAAAAACTGGATTCCGTCCGCAGGGAAACTGAGTCGGCGGAAAAGCAGATCGGGGAGTCCCTGGCAAAGCTTCAGGAATTGCGTGCGGAACTGCTTGAAAAGAGAAGAAATTTTCT
>MGTJ01000139.1 GCA_001799395.1 Desulfobacterales bacterium RIFOXYA12_FULL_46_15
CTCAAAGACAAGGGTATTATTTAAATCCATTTCCTTTTTATGTTTCGATTACCACCAGCAATTAAAATCGATCATTTTTTCGGGAAAAGCGTTTGGATTGATTGGTTGATCTTGTCGATAATGCCGTCGTCAACATCTTTACTGAAAATCAGGTATCGTTTGTTTCCGGGTGGGATATCCGGTTTATCCAGAGCAATGAAATGGTTTTCATCAAGTTCTGCTTCCTTAAGCATGACGCTTATTTCCTCGGGGGCAACCAGCATATAGGAAGCCCTGTTGTTGAAAATCAGCTTGGGCAAAAGTGACTGCATGCTTTGAATTCCATGGACAGGCGGGGCATAGGTGGTGATCCATTCATCCATGATGACGCCATAGGAGAACGAATCGACTTTTGCCAGGGTCAGGGTTCTGTCGGAGAACACATCCTTTATTGTCTGATGCCGGTCAAACAGGGGCTTTTTCAATTTCAAGGTAAGGATAACAAGGGGCTTGTCCTCATAGATGGGTATGCTGAATTTGGCAAAACTTTCTCTTTCCTTATTTTTAAACCACCCTATAGAGCATATGGGTTTTTCCTGGCTCTTGATATAGCTGATGATTCTTGAAGGCGGAATTTCGGTAAAAACAGGCCTTATCCCGGCAGTATCAAAAATCTGCCGTGTCATTTCAACCAGGAATCCCTGTGCCTGATTGTCTATTGTATCATAATAAGGCGGCCGGTTGAAATACATAACAGTCATCTGTTCCAGGCCATGGGAGAAGCCTGGAAAAATGATCGGAATACATGATAATGCAATTATAATCTGTTTCATTTATAAATATGGATCTGAAATTATGAAGAACTGAAAATTATATGCAGTATATCATTTTATTAAAGGAAATCAAATAAATATGGCAAAAAAAAAAATTGTTTGATAAAGATACTGCCATGCAGAAAACAGCCAAGGATTATATTGTTTTCCCCCTGGATTTTTCTTCGGTCAAAGAGGCTGAAGACTATGTCAGGATACTGGATGGAAAGGTCGGCGTGTTTAAGATCGGTCTTGAACTCTTTATCGATCAGGGCCCGTTCGTGGTGGAACGGATCAGAAAATTGAGCCGTGCCGGGATATTCCTGGACTTGAAGCTCCATGATATTTCGGCAACAGTTCAGCGGGCCATGGAAAGGGTCGCGGCCCTGGGTGTGGATCTTATCACGGTGCATTGTTCGTCTTCCCGAAACATGCTGGAAAAGGCCGTGCTGGGGGCAAAAGGGAAAACCCGGGTCCTCGGGGTGACCCTGTTGACGGATAATGATGCCGATGCTGTGGAAGCCCAGGGGTTTAAGACGGAATTTGTCAAAGATCTCCGCCTTCTTATTCTTCAGCGGGCAAAGATGGCCCATGAGGCCGGATGCGCCGGGGTGGTCTGTTCGGGAAAAGAGGTCAAAGAAGTCAAGGAGAAGTTTGGAAAGGCATTTCTGGCGGTAACACCGGGGATCAGACCGTCCTGGTCGGTTCCTGAAAACGACGACCAGAAACGGATTACCACGCCGGGTCAGGCAATCGCCATGGGCAGCGATCTTATTGTAATCGGCCGCCCCCTCCGGGATGCGGATAATCCGGCTAAAGCGGCCCTGAAGGTTATTCAAGAAATAGAAGACGCCCTGGCAGCCAGGTTTGAATATTGTAATAAGTGTAAAAATTGAGGAATTCGTAAAAATTTACAGATAGAAGGAAGGCAGCACTAAGATAAAAGGAAGCGCAAAAAATGTGCACTTCTCATGCTTGCACTAATATAATGACCCCTTTGAGCTGATAAATAATGGGAATTAAATATCCAGAACGGTTTAATGGCCTTGAATCGGTGCAACATATGATTGAACTTTTAGAAAACTATATGTCCTGAAATATATTCTTTATCCGGCGGACGGATTTCAATATATCCTTGCCGGTTAAAGCGATATTTATCAGATGTGAACACTCTTTATATGTTGCAGGAAAGCGGCTGATAAACTGGATGTCATCTCCTATATCTTCTCCAGATTCTTCCGGGTAACCATGGCTGAGTCGGCAATGTATATAAATCCCTCTTTCTTGATCCCGTTATAAGCCATGTATTTTGAAATGGTATTGGTGATATCAAGAACCCCGATCCGCCGGGCATAGGGTCTTTAAAACCAGGCTGAATACAATTAAAATCATCAATAACACATAAAACATGATAACCGCATGATCCTGTATAAGGGACGGTTTCAGCGGATTATAGCGATATAGGAAAGGAAAATGCAATATATACAGCTCATAGGATATCTGCCCCATAAAAAACAGGACCTTGGACTGATAATTCAGAATGCTGTTTATGGATAGACCAATTAACAGGCCATAGGAAAGAACCATTAATTTAAATATTTTTTCCAGTGATTCAAACAGAAAATAATTATCAAGGCCTGTTATTTTTATGCACAGTATGCCCACACAAAACGATACCAATATCAGACAATGAATCCCTTTTTGTCTGATGCTGGTATTCATGAATACCTTACTGATCCATGAACGGTTTTGTGCAATAGTATAGCCAACAGGAAAAGCAAGCGTCTCATGAACATTTCCCAGGTGCCATATCTGAAGATACCGCATGACAATTAAAAGAAAGGCAACCATATACAAAATAAGACTGATTTTTTTGGGGCAGAAATGCCGAGAACTGCAAAAAACAAAATACCACAACAGGAGCAGACTGATGAACCAGCGTGTTCTGTCGAGGTGGGTTTGACCACGGTGTATATTAATGCCAGATGATGTTAAAAAAATATCATGCATACTATGTGTTCTATCAAGAAGATAATAATCCAGTACCAGGAACAGGATGGTGCAGATCCAATAGGGGATGAAAATTCGGAAAATTTTTTTTTGTATGAAACCTTTGTAATCGAATCTTCCGGTTTCACATAGCAGGCCGTGTGCATAACCTGATAAAATAAAGAACAGGCTGACCGAATACCTGCTCAGGATAAGAGGAGGGGTCTGATCAAAAATATTTTCCCAGAAATGCGCCAGCACCACAAAAAAAATGGCAAGCCCTTTGACTTGAATTGTCTGTGAGACATCAAAAAAAGAGTTTTCTGTTTTTTTTTGGACACTGATGGTGATTAAAATTAAAAAAATGATGATGATGTAAAAATTATAAGTACCGGCGTCAGGCAAATGCAGCAGATTTTTTTCAAAATTTGAAAACATGATATATCCTTTTTTATTCAGCTTCCAATTGAAAAAATCAGATTCAAGCATGACCAGCCGCCGTTAAACCGCTGCGGTCAGAACCTCCCTGATCTTTTCCGCCAGGTCCTTGCCGGTAAAGGGTTTCTGAAGCAAAAAAACATTCTCATCCAGAACGCCCCTGTGAATAATAACGTTTGCCGTATAACCGGACATAAACAGCACCCTGAGCCCTGGTACAAGATCCCGCAACCGGATGGCCAGATCATGGCCGTTTAATTCCGGCATGATCACATCGGTGAGCAGCAGGTCTATTGTTTCCGGGTGATGCCCGGCCAGGGCAATGGCTTTCATGGGTGAATCCACCGCCAGAACCTGGTAGCCGAGTTCCTTGAGCATTTTTTCCACCATCTTGAGATTGGCGGTTTCATCTTCCACCAGCAGCACGGTTTCACCATGGCCGCGGACTATTTTTGCACCGGACCGGGATCGTATTTCAACCGCTTCCCCGTCAATCCGGGGCAGGTAAATTTTAAATGTGGTTCCCCTGCCCGGTTCGCTGTATACATTGATAAAACCATTGTTCTGTTTGACAATTCCATAAACGGTCGCAAGCCCGAGCCCTGTCCCCCTGCCAATGCCCTTGGTGCTGAAAAAGGGTTCGAATATTTTGTTCAGGGTCGCGGTATCCATGCCTGTCCCGTCATCGCTGATGGCCAGTTTGACAAATCCGCCGGGGATGAATCCCTGGTTCATGGCACAATAGCCTTCGTCAAACTCGGTGTTCGCAGTCTCGATGATGATTTTTCCCACACCCTTGATAGCATCCCTGGCATTAACGCAGAGGTTGGCCAGGATCTGATCGATTTGCGAAGGATCAATTTTTACCGGCCATACCGGCTCACCAGGATACCAGATCAGTTCGATATCCTCGCCGATCAACCGTTGCAGCATTTTCTGCATGCTTTTTACAGCCTGGTTGATATCCAGCACACGGGGTGCAATAGCCTGGCACCGGGCAAATGCCAATAACTGCCGGGTCAGTTCCATAGATCTCCTGCCGGCCTCGTGAATTTCAAGAAGATCAGTGTAAAGAGGATCGCTCTGATTCAATTTTTCCAGAGCCAGGTCGGCATATCCCATGATCACATTGGTCATATTGTTGTAATCATGGGCCACCCCGCCGGCCAGCCTGCCCACGGCCTCCATTTTCTGGGCCTGCCGAAGCTGGTTTTCCATCACCTGCTGGTGCGCCTTGGCCTCACTGAGACGCAAGCTCATTTTGTTGAACTCATCCACCAGGTTGGACAGGGCATGAGTTGACAAGGGTTCGATGCGGTGGGCAAAATTCCCGGCTGCAATCTGCTGAAGCGCCTGTTTCAGCCTTTTTGCAGCTGCCTCTGCCATGGATGCCTTTGGCAGACCGCAAAAAAGGGTCCAGTTGACGCCGGGCACATGGCTGTGACAGAATACCCATTCCGCTCCGGCAGCGTCCGTCACGTCCAGTTCACCCTCTTCTTTTGCGATAATGGCGGCCGTGTCAAGATCTTCCCACTGCCCGCCGAGTTCGGCAAGCGGATGGAACAAAATCCGTCCCCGGGTCTGATCAATTTCAGCTCTCAGTTTCTCATGCAACACCAGCATCCCCTGCGGGTTAACGATAAACTGCACCTGATCGGGAAACGCTTTCAAAGAGGCAAAATCCCGGTATAAATACCGGACCGGCAGATCGATGCTCCACAGACCGATAAAATCATCGCTACGCCAGACCGGGATGGAAACGGAAAGGATCAGCCCTTCACCGGCATAATCGATGGTTGGCGGGGTCCATTGAATCTTCTTAAGGGGATTGTTGTTTGGGCATACGGAACGATAAGTATGATAGGTCGACCAGTCAAAATCGCTGGAAATGGCAGTGCGCTGATCAATATACGGGTATTGCAGGGAAGTATTGACGGCATCCTGGTAGTAGATCCACCCCACATCCCCCAGGCGGTCATGGATATGTTTCAGGTGAGGGCCGATGTTCCGGTGGATATACATATGGCGCCGCGCCGTTGGGTCGGTGCGCAGATGCCGGCTCCAGGAAAAACTCACGGCATCGGCCGGGCCGGCGCCCTCCCTGAAAGCGGCAAGCAGGGGCAGGCTTTGAAAAAAGCCATCCTCATCTACATCAAAGCCTTCTGCATCCAGCCATTCGTCAATTGCCCCATCCGGGGACACATCCCGGCTGAGAAGGAAAAGCGTTGTCCGCTGTAACTCCTCCAAGGCGTTGCAGAGCCGGTCGATCTGTTGGGCAAGGACTGCCCGATATCGATCCAAATGCCATCTTATGGCTTCAATTTCATTCATACGACATAATCTCTTGGGGTATGATAAATGTTTAGGATAAGAAGCTGCTTATTGTCAAGAAAAACATTGCCCTGCCATCATTCCGTCAGGTTATGAATAAAAAAAACCACAGGCGCTTTCCTTGGAAAAATTCATCAGATGCTGATAAAAATCAAGGATTTATTCATTTGACCTTTATACCTTAATTTTCTATAGTATGGGAACATCATCCTGACCCTCTTCTGCATTACCATCTGGCTGTTCCCCCTGTTTTCTCCCATTCCGATACCCCAACCTTAAAAAAAGGAGCAATCATAATGAAAGGCCACCGACCCTTCTGGAACGAAAAAATGGAAACCCTGAGCCTGGATGAATTCCATGCCGTCCAGTCTCTGGCCCTTAAAAAGGAGCTGGCCTATGTGGACCGGCACTCAAGGTTTTACCAGGACAAATTCAAGGCCGCAGAGATCAGCGTCAGCGAGATCCGCACCATTGACGACTTAAAACTCCTGCCCTTTACGGAAAAGCAGGAGCTGCGGGACAGCCTGGCCCGGCAGAAGCCCCTCGGCCTCCACGCAGCAGTCAGCATGGACGCCGTGATCCGGGTTTATTCCACCTCCGGCACCACGGGCGTGCCCACCTATATCGGGCTGACCCGCAACGACCGCCTTGTGTGGCGGGAATCCGCCAACCGGGCCATGTGGGCCTGCGGCATGAGACCCGGCCACATCGTTCCCCTGCCCATCGGCACCTTTTTCATTGCCGCCTCCTATGGCGAAGCCATTGAACACCTGGGCGCCACCCTGGTCCCTGTGGGCGTGGGCGCCACCGACCGGCTGCTGTCTGCCGTGGCCAACCTGGGCGCCAATTTCATCCTGTCCACCGCCTCTTTTCCCTTTTATCTCATGGATTATTGCCGCAAAAAAGGCATCAGCCACCTGACCCTCGGCATCAAAGGATTCATGGTGGGCGGCGAGCCCGGCGGCTCCATCCCTGACTTAAGAAAACAGGTGGAAGACGGTTTTGCCGCTGTGGTGCAGGAAACCATGGGCAATGGCGATATGATGGGCCTGATGTGGGGGGAATGCGAATATAAAAACGGCATGCATTTCTTAGGGGCCGACACCTGTCATGCTGAAATCATCCATCCTGAGACAGGTGAAGTCCTGGACATTGAAACAGGCGTCACCGGCGAACTAGTCTACACCTCCCTGAACCGGGAATGCCAGCCCCTGATCCGGTTCAGGACAAGGGACCATGTCGAGGTCACCCAGACCCAATGCGCCTGCGGCCGCACAGGGTTCTGTATCCGGTGCATCGGCCGCACCGACGACATGATGATCATCTCCGGCGTCAATGTCTACCCGTCCGCCATCCGGGACGTTGTCAGCTCCCTGGCCCCCCTTGTCACCGGCGAAATCCTCATCCAGGTGGACGCTCCCCTGCCCTCGGTCAAACCTCCCCTGAAAATCAAGGTAGAACACAGCGTTTCAGCCACCAGCCTGGATGCACTGAAAACAAGGCTCCAGGACCTGTTAAGGGAAAAACTGATCTTTTCCTCAGACATCACCCTGGTTCCCCCGGGCACCCTGCCCAAATACGAATACAAGGCCAAACTTGTGGAAAAAACCTTCTGACCTGCCGTTTCCGGGAAGAGGCAACCGCCTCTTCCCTCTAAAAGAGAGTGCAATGTTATGCAGGTCATTTGCATGGCCCTTACCGGGAAATCAGATTTTCTGCTCCACTTTCCGGAAACAGGGAATGCACAGATTTTTGCCGTCAAACAGCCTGATACGGGATTCCATGGTCATTTCCCCGCAATCGCCACACGGGATGCTTTTCAGAATCCTTGCTGCTCTGACCGGCGGGAGGATCACTTCCTCTGTCTCAAACAGATCGTTTAGATCTGCATCCAGTATCTTTTTGATCCTGATGCTCCGGTCCTGTTCGTCTCTTGCAAAATCATTTTTAAATACGGCCCGGAATCCTTTGTCGGTATTCCTGTCAAAAAAAGTAAAGGCTGATTTTCCGAAATCCTTGTGGATCAGGTTCCCTTTGCCAAAAGAACATCCGGTCAGAAACTGGATGGCATCCACGCCGCACATGTCGGTTTCCGTGACACAGACCGGGGCCGTGGAATTACAGATGTCGAGCTTTTTCATGGCCAGCTCCGACACCCGGATACCGATGGTAAGTCCGGGGCAATTGTGACCATGGAATTCAATGGTTTTATCGATGAGTTCTTTATTAATGGAACAGGTCATTCTTTGTCTCCTTTATTTTTTAGGAAAACTATACCAGGATTTCAATTTTGCAAGGGCTGTGGAATGGAATTGTTGATCGATGGATGGAAAATATACAGGAAGGTTCCTAAATAATCGGTCTGCAGATTCATCTTCCCTTGTTTTTGAATATGTCATACAAGAGTTTGTGATACGGCTGAGGCAGTCGGATTCTACATGTCGGCGCAGGCCGATGGGCTGTCCGGATAAATCCGGATTATGGCGCTGAACCCCGACATGTCAAACACATCCTTGACCATTGGGGTCAGGGAGGCCAGGGCAAGGCTGCCTTGATTTTCTTTAACTTTTTTAGCAGCCATGAGAACGCTGCGAAGCCCTGCGCTGCTGATGTATTCAAGGCCTGATAAGTCAATGACCAGATGCTTCTCTGCCTCGTCCAGGGAAGCCAGGGCCTCATCAAACCGTCCAGCGGTATGGGTATCCAGCCGTCCTGAGACGGAAACAATCATCACATGACCGTTTTTTTTTGTTTCTATTTTCATTTTTCTCCTTTTTATTTTTGAACCGTTGACACCACTTCCCGGAAGGCATTGATAAAATCCTGCATCACCGGCGCCTGAACCAGGGAAATCCTGATCCAGTTGGGAAAACGGAATCCGGTCATGGTCCGGACCATGACGCCGCGCTTCATGAGCATCCGGTAGAGCAGGGTGTCTGATAGGTGGACATGGGCCATCATATAATTGCCCTGGTTTGACAGATAGGGGATGCCCAGGCCGTCAAAAAAGGGGCAGAGCAGTTGCCTGGCTTCTTTGACCATTTTCCGGGTGGCCAGGATGAAGTCTGTGTCATCCGTGATGGCTGCGGCGGCTGCCTGCTGGGCCGGGGTGTTCACGGAATAGACAATATGGGTGCGCCGGACCATATCCACCACATCCGGGGAACTGCACAAATAGCCGATGCGGAGGGCGGCCAGGGCATACATCTTGGAAAAGGTCCTGAAGGTAACCACATTGGGAAAGGCTTCCATGAGCTGCATAGCATCCGGGTAATCCTTATTGTCCACATATTCGCAATAGGCTTCGTCAATGACCACGATGCAGCGCTGGTCCACGGCTTCCAGAAAATTGGTCATGGTGTCCCTGTCCCAGTAGGTGCCGGTGGGGTTGTTAGGGTTGCAGACAAAGATGATTTTGGTTTTTTCATCCACTGCATCCAGCATGGCTTCGGGATCAAACCCGAAATCCTTCAAAGGGATGAGCCTCGCCTCTACGCCTGAAAATTCAGCCACCCATTCATATACGGCAAAGGTTTTGTCCGCCGTGATGATATTGTCGCCCTTCACGCAAAAAGCCTTGATCACACTGGAGATGACTTCGCAGGAGCCGTTGCCCACAAGAAACCGGTTCTGGGTCTTATGGAATTTGGCAGCCAGCAGGTCTCTCAGGTCAAAGCAGTCTCCATTGGGATATACCGGCACCATTTCCGGCCTGAACCCGTCAATGACCTGGCGAACCGCCGGGGGCGGGCCCAGGGCATTTTCATTGTTGTTCAGCCGGTGAAGGCGTTCGACACCGAACAGCGACATGAGCACGCTATCGGGCTTGCTGGGATAATAGGGTTCAAAATTCCGGATATGCTGGGGAACAATCCGGTCAAGCATCAGGGTCGGCATATTGAAATATCACCTTATCGGAATCGCCTGCATAGGGCAGGACATAGGCAGGTTCAAACCCGGTCTCCGTCAGAATCTTGCCCATGGCGGCCTGCCATCCGACGGAAAGATCCATGGTAAAAAAAATGTTTAGATATTTTTCATTGACAAGCAATTGAATGTGACGCTCAATATTCTCCCGGATATCGGTTCCGTCCAGCATGGGCCGGATAAAGGCTTCCTTTTTGTCCGCACCCAGCCGGGTACCCAGGAGGGACCGGGCCGGGCGGTTTTCACCCTGGCCCTTATATTCCCGGATGGTCCGGATGAGAAACAGGCGTTCATAGGTTTCCTTCAGAAACGGCCCCAGAACCGGGTGGGTCCAGACAGGGCACCCCATATCCTCCCTCAGATGCCTGAACCAGAGGGTCCGGGTTTCTTTTTGCCCGTTGGATTGTTTGTAGGCCAAGGCGGCCAGGGGTTCGAAATTTCCCGGCGGAAGATCCGGGCCGGCGGCCCGGCTGTAAAGGGTAATGGCTTCGGTGCGGGCCACTTGGTTGATCAAATGGTCGATCAGGAGCTGGGCAATGCTGTCACCCTTGGAAAACAGATAGGGGCCGTAAAATTCCACGGTCCGCCGGGAGGGGATCTGCCAGCAGATCATCCCTGCCGTCATCCCGGCCTCGTCCTTTACCAGGCCTGCATGGAAACGGCCTTGGGATATCCGGTCGATGATATTCCCCGGCGTCCTGAAGGATTTTGGATACAGGGTTTCAGGATACAGGGCCATGGCGAGGGCGCAGGCATGGCTGATGTCGGCCGGGTCAGAGCAGGCTTCCGCGCTTAAGATCCCCCTCAAAGGGGTGGACGAGGCTTTTGCTTTCTCAATTTCCGGGTAAATAATATCCTGAAAAAGGGTAACGCTGAGTGTTCTGCCGTTCAGTGCGATGAAAAATCGGTCTGTCACCCGGGACGCGAGAAGCAGTCCCATGTGGGCCATGCCTTGGTCCAGGTCCTGGGAAATTTCGCTTGCCGCCGTCAGGTTCATGGCCCAGAGGCCATCGGGGCTGCTTTCAAATTGGAACAGGGCGGATATGC
>MGTJ01000140.1 GCA_001799395.1 Desulfobacterales bacterium RIFOXYA12_FULL_46_15
TCCTTTCAAGGATTTTCCCGACCAGCTCCTGGGAGACCGCGTGCCGCGTGAATACAGTCAAGGTATAGTGGACCCTTCCCAACTTGATCAGATATTGGCCAATCTGTATGTAAACGCACTGGACGCCATCGCAGATACAGGCAGAATCATCATTGCAACAGGCCGGACAATTCTTGACGAACCCTTTTTTACTACAAAGGGAGTGGGCCAGGGTACCGGTCTCAGGTTATCCACGGTGTACGGCATTGTCAAACAGAACCAGGGATTCATTCCTGATGATTCGTCATCGGCCATGTCCCGGGAAACGGGCGGGGAGACCATCAATCGCCTGAACACGGGAACCACTGTCCGAATTTATGGCTCTCATGCCCTTGGCGTCCAATATAGCGCATCTTCACGGGATGCAGAATATCCTGACCGAGCCGACAGCCACCAGTCCATTGGAACCGTCAGTCTTGCTTACACATGGCTTGGCAATGCCCGGTTCGGTGCTGTCGAGTGGCGGAATCATGACCCTCTCCGACAAAGCGGCTTTTAACGAATGATTTCAATGAAAGGCATAGGAATAAGACAGATGAAAAAAATATCTTATAAACAGAGATGATAACTCTTTAAAAAATTTATAGAATTTCGACATAAATGTTTAAGAAATATTAAGCAGTTAACATTAATCAGGGAGGGTTAAAAAAATGGAAAATATTCTTCTGTTGGTACATCCTGCGCTTGGGGGTCTTGCCACTCTTACGGCATTATGGGTTTTCGTCGATACCCTGAATGTCCGTGAAGAGACATTGTCACGAATAAAAAATGTCAGCCTGCTATGTGCTTTGCTGATGTGGTTGACCTATTTTCTAGGCGGATACTGGTACCTGGTGTATTATGCAGCTGACAAAGCCATTATCAAGGCTGGCCCCTGGGCTTTTGGCCATGGGTTTTTCATGGAAACCAAGGAACATGTCTTTCTTATGCTGATATTGCTTGCGACTTTCCTTCCGATTGTGGCATCCAATAATCTTGCCGTCGATAAAGGAGCGCGCAAGCTTGCACTCTGGGTGTCAGGATTGATTGTGCCGATTTCTCTTTCAATGGAAGGTTCAGGAGCTGTTATTAGTATTGCCGTTAAAGTCGGTCTTCTTTTTAAAGGCCTGGGAGGTTGATCATGGAAAATAAAGGTATAGGAAAATTTACAGTGTCGTTTGGCTTATCTTTTGCGATAATCAGTGTTCTCAGCGCTCTTCTGGTTGTGCTGAAAGAAACCCATGAGGAAACCGTTCTTGCATGGATGAAATCGCTAACAGGGCATCACTGGGCCACTCATGGGATTATTAACCTGATTGTTTTTGTGGTATTGGGGTGGATATTGCCTAAGCTCGGTAATGGTCAGGGAATGAAAATATCAGCCAATGTCCTTGTCATTGCCGTTGTTGGCGCTGTCATTTTGAGTGAAATTATTATCACGGGTTTTTACATTTAATACGGACATCAATACCGACACGACCGAGACTTTTAAATTCGCTTATGGACTCGCCGGATTAAGAAGGGATGAAACAATAAAATTGGCCCTCAATAAAATGGCTGTCACAGGTATTGTGATTGCAATCCTGGTCCCACGGAGGCGGATACACACCGGTGATGATGGGGGGAAGAGAAGCTGCAGAACTGGCCCTACGAGAATTTCGCGGGTAATCGGATCAAACCCGCTGACTTGCTCTTGAATATTGGACAAATGCCTGTTATGGTAATCTGAAAATTCATGCAATATAGCTGAATATTACATTCACCCAAGAGGTAATAATGGCGGCACCCATACAGCATTTGCGAAAATTTGTGGCACCGGAAATCATTTTCGGAAACGGATCAAGGCATCTGGCCGGGCAATATTGTAAAAAATTTCATGTGAAAAAGCCTGTTATTGTAACGGATAAGGGTGTTATTCAAGCAGGATGGACCCGGCAGGTGGAAGAAAGCCTGGCTCTCGAAAACCTGGATTATGTGGTCTTTTCCGATGTCAGCCCCAACCCCCGGTCAGATGAGGTAATGAACGGCGCCCTGGTTTATAGCCGGGAAAATTGTGATGCCATTGTTGCCGTCGGCGGCGGCAGTCCCATGGATTGCGCAAAAGGAATCGGGATTGTCACCTCAAATCAAGGCCATATCCTTGATTATGAAGGAGTCGACCTGATTTCCAGCCCCCTGCCGCCCATGATTTTTATCCCCACGACGGCAGGGACATCGGCCGATGTATCCCAGTTCTGTATTATTAATAATATTGAAGAGCGGGTCAAGATCGCCATCATCAGTAAAATCGTTATCCCTGATATTGCCCTGATAGACCCGGAAACCACCACCACCATGGATGCCTATCTTACCTCGTGTACCGGCATGGATGCCATGGTGCATGCAGTCGAAGCATTCGTATCAACGGCCAGTTCAAAAATGACGGATATTCACGCCCTTGAGGCGCTTCGGCTTTTGAGCCTTAACCTGCCCCGTGTCATTGAATCACCGGGGGATATGGACATCCGGGAAAACATCATGCTGGCCAGTATGGAAGCCGGGCTCGCCTTTTCCAATGCCGTTCTCGGAGCCGTCCATGCCATGGCCCACAGCCTGGGCGGTTTTCTCGATCTTCCCCACGGGGAATGCAATTCACTTTTGCTGGAACACGTGGTGAATTTCAACCATGATGCAGCCCCTGAACGATTTGCCGTCATTGCAAAAACCCTTGGGATCGACATTGGCGGGAAGACCTCGAAAAATGTCAAAAAAGCACTGTTTGATCATATCCGTCATCTCAGACACCATCTCGGGATTTCAAAAAGCCTGGGACAGGTGAATGTCAAACGATATGATATTCCCGATCTGGCCCGGAACGCCATAAATGATGCCTGTCTCCTGACCAACCCGAGAAAAGCCGGTAAACGGGATATTGAAATTATTTATGAAGAAGCCCTTTAATCAAACGCATTCGGAAGAAGAAACCTTTGCCCGGCTTATCGGGCTGGGTGAAAAATCATTACAGAAGAGCTATTTTCCCCAACTTCAAAAAAAAATCCGGGAACTGGAAAAAAGTGAGTACCGTTACCGGCTTCTCGCAGAAAATGTTACAGATGTCATCTGGCTCCTGGACCTGAACTGCTGTTTTCAATATCTCAGCCCATCCATTCAGAAAATGAGCGGGTTCTCACCGGCAGAGCTTACGGGTCTGCCGGTGGACAGGCTGTTGACCTTGGATTCATCAAAACGGTTTATGGATATTGTTGGCCAGGCCTTTAAGAACCCGGAAGATGCCGGAAGCAGGCTTCAAAAAGAACTGGAGCTGCAACAAACAGGTAAGGACGGCAGCATAAAATGGATAGAGGTAGGGCTCTCGGTCTTTTTTCACAAGCCTGAAAAGGAAACCCTTATTTTAGGGATTGCCAGGGATATTACGTCCCGGAAAGCGGCTGAACAGGAAAAGATAAAAATCCAGGAACAACTGGTACAGGCCCAGAAAATGGAATCCATCGGTATCCTTGCGGGCGGCATTGCCCATGATTTCAACAATTTATTGACCATAATCAACGGGTATGCAGAGATGGCTTTGGAAGACCTGAAAAAAGACCACCCAATGTTTAAAAAAATCAATGCCATTCAACAGGCTGGGAAAAGAGCCGAAACCCTGACCCGCCAACTGCTGGGATTCAGCCGGAAACAAATATACCTGCCGGTTACCTTGAATATCAACGAGACCATTTTATCTCTCAACAAAATGCTGGGCCGGATCATTGGTGAGGATATCAGCGTTGAAATGGTGCTTGAGAAAACTATTGATTCCATCAGCGCAGATCAATCCCAGATCGAGCAGATTTTCACCAATCTGATCATTAATGCCAGGGATGCCCTGAAACCTTCATCCCTGGAAGGGCAGAAGAAAAGGATCACCATTGAAACCGGCCAGACCTTTTTTGATTCTGACACCATCAAACGAGTCGGTCTTGACACCCCGGGGCCTTATATTTTTTTCTCGGTTTCCGACAACGGAGTGGGAATGAACCGGGAATTATTAAAAAGAATCTTTGAACCCTTTTTTACAACCAAGGAAAAACATGAAGGCACAGGGCTTGGTCTTTCACTGATCTATGGAATTGTCAAACAGAACAAAGGCAGTGTTCAGGTTTACTCGGAAGAGGGCCGGGGAACCATGTTCAAAATTTACTGGCCCGTTTCCCTTAGCAAACGGAAAATAAACCTGCCCCGGCCGGAACCCGCCATTGAAAATCTGTCCGGAAATGAATCCGTTCTGGTGGTCGAGGATGACAGGGATGTCTGCCATTTTGCCGCCAATTGTCTTTTATCCCTGGGATATGAGGTCCATAAAGCCTTTGACGGGGATGAGGCCCTGTCCTTTCTCCATGAAAACAAGAAGCCGCCGGATCTGATGATCACCGATCTGATCATGCCGAATCTGAGCGGGAAGGCCCTGGCAAAAAAAGCGCTGGCCCATCTCCCTGCAATAAAGATCATTTATGTTTCCGGGTATACGGATAATCATATTGTCCATGACGGTCTTCTTGAACAGGGGGTGAATTTTCTCCAGAAACCATATTCCCAGCAGGATCTGGCAAAGATGGTCAGAAAGGTGCTCAATCAGGGCCAGACTCTGTGAAACAAGGACTTGCCTGAGCATACCGGCCTTAAGAAAACCCATGGAAATATTGAATTCAAAATTTCAGCCCCCGCAATTACCTGCCATACTTCACAGGGAAAGGCTTTTCAGGAAGGTTTCGGCCATCTCTGGCAAAGCGCTCATCACGGTTACAGCCGGTGCCGGTTATGGAAAAACCACCCTGGCCCGTGATGCCGTGTCCCGGCTTGATATAAAAACGGTGTGGATCAGGCTTGACCCCCGGGATACGGATTTAATGGTGTTCATGGCCTGTCTTGAATCAGGGATACGAAGGGCCTTCACCGGATTGGATGATCATCACCAAAAAAGCTCACCGGAACAATCTATATTAAAACATAACCCCCGTCTTGTCTTAAAATTTCTGAGAACCCTTGAAAAAACGGTTCAAAAAGAAACCGTCATGGTTCTGGATGATTATCACCTGGTCCAGGAGAACAAGACCATCAATGAGGCCCTTGAATTGATGCTTCTGCATCTTCCTGCCCATATGCATCTGATCCTTATCAGCCGAAGGGAGCCGCCCATCCGGTTGTCAAGGCTCCGCTCGATGAACCGCCTTATTGAGATCAGTGAAGCGGATCTGTCATTTACCTTTCCGGAAATAAAAGATTTTTTTTCTAAAATATTCAATCTTCCCGTCACAGACGATCATATCCTGGAACTCCACGAAAAAACAGGCGGATGGGCTGCCAGCCTGGTTTTATTCCGGTATGCGCTAAAAGGGAAAACTCAAGGTGAAATTGAAACCTGCCTTTTGGGGTTCAAAGGGTCGCACCGGTTTATTTTTTCATATCTTGAGGAGAATATTTTTGAAACCCAGCCGCTTGAAACCCGGGAATTCATGATGAAGGCCGGTCTTCTTTCCGTCATTGATCCTGAATTCTGCAACCGGGTATTTCAGATCACCAATGCCGGCATCATCCTTGGCCGGATGATGGAAGATCATCTTCTGATCTTTCCTGCCAATGAAAATCAAACCCTGTTTATATTTCATCACCTGTTAAAAGATTATCTGGCTGAAAAATTAAGCCTCGAATACCCGGTTCCAGAACTTAATGCCCTGCATCAAAGGATTGCACAGGAAATCGAACCGGATGATATATTTGAGGCATTATTCCATTATATCGAAGGCAGGGACTATGATGACGCCATCCGTGTGATAGAAACCCATGAATTAAAATTTCTGCTGGAAGGCAAAATTCATTTTCTTGGAAAATGTCTTGAAAAAATCCCCGGGACCGTGGTTGAAAACAATCCCAAGCTGTTGTTTGCTCAGGCCAAACTGTTCTCCTATTATGGAAGTCCCCGGGAAGCGGTTTTAAAACTTCAGACCGCCTATTCCCTGTTTAAAAAGACACAATCAAATGAGGACATGGTAAAATGCCTGGTTGATATAGGCGCCCAGTATTATGGCAGCGGCTATGTAAAAGAAGCCAAACTTTTGATGGAGCAGGTGCTTTCTGAAGTGAATCCATCCTCAGCCACATATATCGTTGCCATGACCTATCTGATATTTTTAGCAGCCGTCCTGGGTGAATTTGACGCATCGGAAAAATACACCCGGGAGGCTGGGGAAGTGATTGCCGAATATCCTGATTTTGAACGGTGTGTTGCCCTGGCCCTGATCAATACCTCTTATGCATATAAATTATATATTTCAGGGGATTTTGAAAAATCCCGGGCGCTCAATGAAAAACTTTTGAAAACCGTGCTGGATCTAAAGGCAGAATCTGTCCTGCCCCTTATCTATTACCAGTGCTCTGCCACCAGTGCTGCTCTTGGACGGTTTGAAACCGGATATGACTATGGTAAAAAAGGGATTGAAATTTGTGAAAAAATAAATCTCCGGGACAGCAAAAAAGGATGGGTGCATATTGCAGTCTCCCAGAACTGCATGGGTCTTGGCAGGTTTGAGGAAGCAATTGACCATCTGAATGCAGGCATTGAAATATTTGAAATGCCCTGCAACCGGTGGGGGCTTGCCAATGCCCGGCATTGTCTTCACCAGGTTCTTGTTGAACAGAAAAAACCGGATCAGGCAAAAGAACTCCTGCTCAACTCCCTGGATATTATCGACGGGTATGACCTGATCATTACCGAAGGCATTCTTGAAAACAGTCTGGCCGCTCTTTTGATACAGGAAAAAAACCCTGAAGAGGCAATGGATTGCCTCAACCGTTCCAGACACAAGGTTCAAAATGCCTTTTTTTACCTGTTTGAAAATCATATGCTCACGGCCCGGTGTTATCTTTTGCAGAACCTGCATTCCGAAGCCAACCGCCATTTTGCCCTGGGGATGAAAATTTCCGGGCAAAAAGAGTATTTCAGGTTTGTCAGGGAAAAATTCAAGGATCTCTTACCCTTACCGGAGACCGGCGGGCCCGGAAGCGGATCAAACCGGTTTCTTTCCGGACAGCCTGTTTTATCACCGGAAAAGCCAGCTCCTTTATTAATCATCCGGCTATTGGGCAGATTCAGATTGTTTATGGGTAAGAATGAAATCTATCCGGCTTCCTGGAAAAATTCCAAATCCCTCATGATATTAAAATATCTGGCATCCAACAGGCATCTGGGATTTATCCCCAGGGAGGTGCTGATTGAATTATTATGGCCGGATCAGGATTTTCTGAAAACCGGCAAGCGGTTTAATGTAGCCATGAGCGCTTTAAGAAAAATACTGGAACCCGATTTAGCACCCAAGGCGTCTTCGGCTTATATCCTTCGGAAAAAAGATGCTTACCGGCTGTGTGAAAATGACAGGGCCATCATTGATATTGAACAATTCCTTTATGAATTTGATACTGCCCGGAAACTTGAATATACCCACCCCGGGCAGGCGATGGCGTGTTGGACAGCAGCCGAATCCCGTTATGAAGGTCTTTTTCTTGAAGAAGACCCTTACGAGGAGTGGTGCCTTTCAATCAGGGACCGGTTGAATTCAACCTATCTCCAAGTCCTGACCGGGATGTTGCGGTTCCATGAAAAAAATGATGATGTCCAGGCCTGCATTGTCAGTGCAAAAAAAATATTAAAAACAGATCCCTATGATGAAGGCACCATCAGAAAGCTGATGGGGTTTTATGCCGGGCTTGGAAATACTGCGGCAGTCAAAAAAACTTATACGGATTACCAGTCAAGGGCAAGGGAAATGGATTGCCCTGTGAATCCGGAAACCACAGAGCTCTTGAAAAAGCTGACCTTAAATCAAAAATATATAGGATAGAACCTTGCTGTCTTAGATCCTGCCCGGTAGATTCGAAACATATTTATGCGTACTTTGATGAAAGGCCGGCTTTAAACTTTTGAAATCTCTTTGTCGATTCCACTATATGAAGCCTCATGCCCTCTGCAGCCCTTTCAGAGTCTTTTTTTTCAATAGCATCTATAACGGTGCGGTGGTGAGTGATGACCTGTTCAATCCATTTCAAGTCCTGGCTTAACGACACGTGAAGAAATTCATTGTTTTTTTCCATCATGGCGACAATTCCTTCATAAACTCTTGACAGAATTGCGTTATGCGCGGCTTCCACAATGATACTGTGGATCAGGAATTCGTCTCTTGCGTGCTGTTTCATTTCTTCGGTATTGTTTGGTTGATTTCTCTCAAGCCGAGCCAGGAATTCTTTTAATTTTTCAAGTTCATCCATGGTACGGCGTCCGGCTGCCAATTCTGCAGCATGGACGTCTATGATCAACCGCATTTCCATGAGCTGGGGCACAAAGTCTGAGTGCCAGGACGGAAGGAAGCGCAAATTTTCATTGAAATCCTGTAGAGTCTGTATTTTGACAAAAATACCCTGGCGCAGCCTGACCTCCAGTATACCCAAGGTTTCCAAAGCGATAATGGCTTCCCTTAAAAGCACTCTGCTGATCCCTAATTCCTCGGCAAGTTTTCGTTCCGGAGGAAGTCTGTCGTTGGGGGCATATACACCATTTTGTATGTCCTGCTTTATTTTTCTTATGATCGACTCTCGTTTATTTTCCATACTATCATTTTCTCCGGTTCAGGGTTGATTCTTTAATATAAACTAAAAAAAATCTTGACAAATACTAATTTTTAATTCAGATTTAAAAAAAATCTGGAAATACCTTGGTAAGACCAAGCATATTTTGTTTTGAATTTTTTGTAAAGCATTTATGCTTTTTTTTCAACCTTGCTTGGTAAGACCAAGGACATACCAAAAAAAGGAGGTGACCATGATATCAACCCGTTTAACCAATTTAAAAAATAAATTAGTCGATACCCAACCCCGTGTGTATGCAGAACGCGCATTGCTTGTGACAAAGGCTTATCAGGAAACTGAAGGTTGTGAGCCTTGTGTCCGAAGAGCCCATGCCATGGAAAAAATACTTTTGAACTGTAGTGTTATCATCCGGGAAAACGAATTGGTGGTGGGAGCCAAGACGCCAACTCCTATGGGGTCCCCGCTTTATCCTGAATTCAACAGTCAGTGGATTGAAAAAGAGATTGATACTCTGGCGCAAAGAAAAGAAACCTCGTTTCTTATTGATGAGGAAAACAAAAAGCTGGTAAAGGAAAAGGTCCTTCCGTATTGGCCAGGCCGGACAGTATATGACCGGATACTGGAAAATGTACCCCATGAATCGCTGGAAGCTGTCGATGAGGGATTATTTTTCCATTATTATCTGAACCGGAGTATCGGTCATATCACTGTGGATTACGGCCGCATATTAAACCAGGGATTGACAGGGATTCAAACCCAGGTAGAAGCTGCCCTTGAGAAAAACCCGAAAAATATTTATCTTCAATCCCTGCTTAAAATTATCTCCGCCATTTCAGGATTTGCCCGCAGGTATGCAGATGAAGCTGAAAAACAGGCTGAGTCCTGCTTAAATGAAACACGCCGCCAGGAGCTTTTGGAAATCGCAAGGATCTGCAGCATGGTTCCCCTGCATCCGGCAACCAGTTTCAGGGAAGCTATTCAATCCTTCTGGTTTTTCCATCTGGTTCTTAATCTGGAGAGCAACTCCTATGCCATTTCCCCGGGCAGATTTGATCAGTATATCAACCCATATTACCAAAAAGACCTGGACCAGGGAATTATCAGCCAAGAAGCAGCCCAGGAAGTTATCAACTGCCTCTGGATAAAATTTGCCGAATTAACCGTAGTGAAAGAGGGGGAAACTGCAAAAGCCAGCAACACCTATACGGACTTTCAGAATCTGAATATCGGAGGACTTAAAAAGGACGGAACCGACGGAGTCAATGATATCTCCTATATGTGCATTGAAGCACAGAAAGAACTCTGTCTTCCTCAGCCCCAGTTGTCCTGCCTTATCAGTACCCGTTCTCCCCGGGAATTTCTTGTCAAATCCTGTGAATTGACCAGGAAAGGAACCGGTATGCCTGCAGTTTTCAATGCGGATGAACTCATCCTCGCCCTTATGGATAAAGGCAAATCCCTGGAAGATGCGAGATGCGGAGGCATTAACGGTTGTGTAGAAATCACGGGCCAGGGAAATGATAACATGGCATCGTCAGGGTATGTGAATTTAGCAAAATGCCTGGAATTAACCCTGAACAATGGAAAAAGCATGACCACCGGCAGGCAGTGGGGGCCAGAAACCGGGACGGCAGAGGTCCTGGATTCAATGGAAAAAATCTGGACGGCATTTGAAACACAGATCCGCCACCAGGCAACACTGAAACATCAGTATGACCAAGGAGCGAGAGCTGCTTTTGCGGCTGTCTGCCCGGTCCTTTGCACTTCCCTGGCCATAAGCGGATGTATCGAATCTGCCAGAGATTTTCACGAGGGCGGTGCCCGATACAACCTGCCGATGATGTGCGGTGTGGGAACCGGAACGGTGGCAGACTCACTGGGCGCTATTGACTGGTTTGTATTTAAGAAAAAAATGATGCCCTTGAACCGGATCACACAGGCCATGCAGACAAATTATGCCACTGACGATACCCTGAGACATATGTTGCTGAAAAAGGGACCGAAATTCGGAAATGACAATGATGAAGTGGATATCCAGGCTGTAAAATTGATTAAAACTTTTGTGAAAGTTCTTAAGGATTTTTCGAACGATCAGAATAATCCCTATGCCGCCAACATGATTCCTACCACTGCCCATCTTCCTTTTGGCGAGCTTACGGCTGCTTCGGCTGACGGCCGGCTGGCTGCTGCACCCCTGTCGGAAGGCATCTCTCCGGTCCAGGGGATGGATTTGTCCGGGCCTACGGCTGTAGTAAAAACCATGGGAAAAATTGATCATGGCGCCACAGCCGGAACGCTCCTGAATATGAAATTTACCCCTAAAACCCTGGAAGGCGCCGATCGCCTGAATAAATTTGCAGATCTGATCCGGGTCTATTTCGACATGGGGGGGCATCATATGCAGTTTAACGTGGTGGATCGTGAGACCCTGCTGAAGGCCCAAAAAACGCCTGAGGAATTCCGGTCCCTTCTGATCAGGGTGGCCGGTTATAGTGATTATTTTGTCATGCTCAGCAAAGATGTGCAGGATGAAGTGATTTCCCGGATGGACCATGCAATGTAACCGTCAAGAGATGAGGCAAAGATGATTCACTGCCTGTATAAAAGAAATAGAAGGAGGATTAATGGCTTCCGTACGGGTAAAAAAATTATATAAAAGACTGGTCGAGAGTACACCTGAGATATCCATTGAGCGGGCCGAGCTTTATACTGAAGGAGTAAAGGCAGCAGCCGGAAAATCCATCTATTTACAGCGGGCATCAGGTTTTGCCCGTGTTCTGGAGCAGATGTCCCTGGTTTTCAATCCTTACGAACTGATCGTTGGCAGCATGACCGAGAAAGAACGCGGCGCCGTTGTTATCCCTGAATATGGATGGAAATGGATAGAAAAGGAACTGGATTTTTTCTCTACCCGAAAAGCCGACCCATTGAAAATCAGTGAAGCGGAAAAGCAATCCTTAAAAGACATTTTTCATTTCTGGGAAGGCAAAAGTGTTGAAGAATCCGTTGATCAAAAGCTCTCTTCCGAGATGAAAAATGCCATGGAAGCCGGGCTCACCACCTTGGGAGGGCACGCCACTTCCATCGGGAATATTACACCTGATTATGAAATGGTGCTTAAAGAGGGGTTTGAAGGGATAAAATCAAAAGTGGAAAAACAATTGCAGGGTTTATCCTTCAACTCTTTTGAAGACGGTGAAAAAGCCCAGTTTTATGAAGCAGCAATTGTGGCTCTGGATGCAGCCGTCCGTTTTGCAGACCGGTTAAGTAAACAGGCAGCGGATATGGCGGAAAATGAAGAAAACCCTATTCGGAAAAATGAATTAGCAGACATTGCCCGAATCTGCAGCCAGGTTCCGAACCATCCGCCGAAAACTTTCTATGAAGCCTTGCATGCCTTATGGATAACACATCTAATCATCAGCATGGAAACAAACCCCCATGGTCTATTGTTTGGCAGATTAGATCAATATTTATGGCCTTTTTATAAAAAGGACATGAAAGAAGGCCGTATCACAAAAGAAAGAGCAAAAGAGCTGCTCTGCTGTTTCTGGATCAAGGTGACGGAATTGATAAAAATCCGTGATAATTTCTATAGTGAGGCGTTCAGCGGTTTCCCCCTTTTCCAGGTTGCCATGATCGGCGGTGTTGATGAAAACGGTCATGATGTGACCAATGATCTTTCTTATCTGATACTTGATGTCGTCGAAACTGTAAAGACCACTCAACCGTCCATATCCCTGCGCTGTCATCAAAGGACACCGGCAAAATTACTGATTTCTGCCTGCAAAACGGTCAAAACCGGATTGGGGATTCCCGCCTTTGTCAATGATGATACCATTATTCCTAAAATGATATTGCGCGGCGCAAGCTTGAAAGAGGCCCGCACTTATGTTACCAACTGCATTGAACCGGATATACCGGGCATGACCGATTCCAGGTCCCATTCCGGTTATGTCAATTTCGGAAAATGCATGGAACTTACTCTCAATAACGGGGTAGACCCGGCCACGGGCAGGCAGATTGGGCCAAAAACCGGTCCTGTCACAGATTTTAAGACATTTGAGGGTCTTTACCAGGCAGTTTTTCAGCAGATCAGGTATGCCATCGAACTTATTGAAAAAGCCTACAATATGTGTGAAACCGTTCATGCCCAGCTCGCTCCTGAAGTATTTCTATCCCTTTTCATCCATGATTGTATTAAAAGGGGAAAGCCCCGGCAATCAGGCGGGGCAAGGTACAACCACAGCACTATTTTCGGAACCGGAGCAGCAACACTTGTGGACTCCCTCCTGGCTATCGAACATCTGGTTTATAATGAAAAAAGCATTTCTTTGGAAGCATTTGCCGGCATTCTTCAAAACAATTTTCAAGGCGAAGAACGTTTCCGGATGCAGCTTTTGAACCGCTGTCCAAAATTCGGCAATGATATCGAAGAAGCAGATCTTTTGGCACACAGAGTGATCAGTGATTTCTGCGAAGAGATTCAAAACCGCAAAGGAATGCGGGATGGTACCTATATAGCCGAAATCCATTCTGTGGCCATGCACACAATCTTTGGGAAATTATGTGGTGCAACTCCGGACGGCCGAAAAAAAGGCCAGGTTTTATCCGATGGCATCTCCCCTGTCCAGGGTGCGGACAGAAAAGGACCTACGGCCACAATTTCCTCTGTGGAAAAGCTGGATCACCTCAATGTATTGAACGGGACCCTGTTTAACCAGAAATTAAGTCCCCAATGCCTGAAAACGGAAAATGACTTCAGCCGAATGGCCTCTTTGATCAAAACCTATTTTGCAGGCGGCGGCCATCATATCCAGTTTAATATTGTGGATACAGAAACACTCCTGGCAGCCCAGGCAAACCCTGAACAATATAAAAGCCTTGTCGTCAGGGTCGCGGGTTACAGCGCGTTTTTCAATGAATTGACAAAAGAAGTTCAGGACGAAATTATCCAACGCACAGAACAAACCTGGGGTTAAAGATTTTTGAATGATCAAAGGAATTGTATACGACATTATGCGGTATGCCCTGAATGACGGACCCGGCATCCGCACTATTGTATTTCTAAAGGGATGCCCCCTTTCGTGCCAATGGTGTTCCAACCCGGAAAGCCAGTCCTTTTACCCGGAATTTATCTTTTATAAAGATCAATGCATGAGTTGCAATACCTGTGAAACTGTGTGTGCTGAAAATGCCGTTTCAATAAACAAAAGCGATCACCGGCAGGTAGATTTGGAAAAATGCACTCATTGCAACCAGTGCGTTGACCGATGTTTTGCGGAAGCACTCCGTTTGGTGGGGCGTTCAATGAGTGTTGAAGCTGTAATGACCGATGTGATGAAAGATTGTAATTTCTATATGGAATCAGGGGGCGGCGTCACTTTTTCAGGCGGAGAGCCTTTTTCTCAACCGGAATTTTTAAAAGCCTGTTTGAAAGCCTGCAAGACCAGAAATCTGAACACTGCTGTCGAAACTGCCGGGATAATACGCTGGGAGCTTATCGAATCTCTTCTTCCCCTGGTTGATCTGTTTCTTTTTGATCTGAAAGCAGGCACTGCCAAAGATTATAAACGATTCACCGGAATAGCCGGTCATAAGATTTTCAGTAATTTAGAAAAACTGCTAGCACGCCATGATGTGATTATACGGATACCTATGATACCCGGCCTGAATGACAGGGGACAATCCTGGAAAGACATAATCGATTTCTTAGAGCAATTGAACTGGAGAGGCCGGATAGACCTTTTGCCATACCATCGTATGGGCATAGGCAAATATATCGGATTGAACCGGGAATATGGTTTGGACAGCTCTAAGACAGCAGATATGGAAAACATAAAATTAAAAAGAAAACAATTGGCAGCGGCTGGTTTTAAAACCTGTATCCATGGCGGCTAAGGTTCTTAAATGATGATAAAGCAACTAAAGAAATATATTGGAGGTTATGTCCATGTTTCTGCAATTAACCCGTTTAGCCGGTCATAAAAATCAATTACAGAATACCCTGTTGACAGGAACCATTTTTGACGTCAAACGGTATGCCATCCATGACGGATCAGGCATCCGGACCACGATATTCTTCAAAGGGTGCCCTTTGGCCTGCCTCTGGTGTGCCAATCCGGAATCCCAGTCATACCTGCCGGAACTGACATATATCAGTACCGAATGCCTCAGTTGCGGCATGTGCCGTCAGACGTGCCCGAACGAGGCGATTTCACTTGTTGATCAAAAGGTAATTGTGGCTCCGGAAAAATGTGATCTTTGCGGGCATTGTGTTGAAAACTGCCCGGGAAATGCTCTTCAGCTCATGGGCCGGACTGTCACCCTTAATGGACTTTTCAAGGAAATCGAAACAGACCGGCCTTTCTGGGACCGGTCCGGCGGTGGCGTCACCCTGTCCGGCGGAGAGCCTCTGGCTCAGTTTGATTTTATTCTGGCTTTTTTAAACGCCTGTAAAAAAAAGTATATATCAACGGCAATTGAAACATGTCTTTACACCACTCTTGATAAGATCAAGGCAATTCTTCCTGTTGTGGATCATGTGATCTGCGATCTGAAAATTATGGATAGCGGTCGTCATAAAATCAATACCAGGGTTTCAAACCAAATGATCAAAGAGAACATGAAGATACTTCTTGTAAGCGGGGCCGATGTTTTGGTCCGCATGCCGCTTATTCCCGGTATCAACGATGATAAAAAAAATCTTGAGGCCATGGGTGCATTTATTGAATCATGTCGAAAAGGAGCCAGGGTCGAGCTTTTGCCCTACCATCGGTTAGGGGAATCCAAGTATCGGCGGATGAAAAAGGATTATAAACTGGTTCATATTTCACCGCCTTCAAAAGAGAAGATGGAGCGTGCAAGAAAAGTGCTGGAGACATTTGATATACATGTCCTTATTTAACCCATCTTTTTTTAGTCCTTCACACCGCTCTTGAAAAAGCTGGCTTTGAATCAAAAATAATCCCTGAAAATTTAGTCGGAATTTAGTCTGCGGTTTTATAACCCTGGTTAAACCGTATCAATTTTTGTTCTTTAACCAAAGGGGGAAATATATGATTGAACTGGCGCTCAAAGGAAGCAGGACTTATTGGATATGGATTGCAAGCCTTTTGGCTGTTCTGGCTGCGGGAGCGGTTTTCTATGCAGACCAGCTGAAATATGGCCTCATGGTAACCGGCCAGAGCCGGGATGTATCCTGGGGGTTTTATACTGCCCAGATGACTTATTTTGTGGGTGTCGCAGCAGGGGGTGTCATGCTGGTGCTGCCTTATTATCTGCATGATTACAAAAAATTCGGCCGGATCACTCTTTTTGGAGAATTTCTGGCAGTTGCAAGCCTGGTCATGTGTCTGCTTTATCTTCTGATCCACCTGGGGCAGCCCATGAGGGCCCTGAACGTATTTTTATACCCCAGTCTGAAATCCATGCTGTTCTGGGATGGGAATGTCCTTTTCGGATATCTTATAGTAAATCTTATTATCGGGTGGAATATGCTGGAAGCGGAGCGCAACAGCATAGCTCCCCCGCTTTGGATCAAGCCCCTGATTTATATTTCCATCCCCATGGCTTTTTCCATCCATACGATTACCGCTTTTATTTATTGCGGCCTTCCGGGCCGGGGATTCTGGCTGACAGCTGTGCTTGCACCTCGATTTCTCGCGTCCGCCTTTGCTTCAGGCCCGGCCCTGCTGATTCTTTTGTGCCTCCTGATACGGAAGATCACCCGGTTTGATCCGGGAAAATCTGCTGTTCAGATGCTTTCAGTGATTGTTACCTATGCCCTGGCAGCCAATCTGTTTTTCCTCATGTGTGAAGTTTTTGTTGCATTTTACTCAAGAATCCCATCCCACATGGATCATATAAAATATTTGTATACAGGCCTTCACGGCCATGGCGTTCTTGTGCCCTGGATGAGGGCCTCACTCTTTTCCATGATCCTGGCCATGATCCTTCTGTTGATCCCGGGAACCCGGAAAAACGAAACCGTTCTGATTTTTTCCTGTATTCTTGTTTTTATCGGCACCTGGATCGACAAGGGTCTGGGTATGATTTCAGGCGGATTTGTGCCATCCGCCCTTCATCATATCACCGAGTATGTTCCGACGCTCCATGAACTGATGATATCTCTGGGCGTCACTGCTGTGGGTCTGCTCATATTGACGGTATTGTATAAAATGACGGTTTCAGTAAAAGAATACAATCAATCCGGCAGATTTTAATACCTTTTATGTCAGGGCCATGGCTTTTTCAGGGCAGACCTCCCGGCAGCAGAAACAGGTGATGCAGGTATCGGCATCCACGACCGGAATCACTTCCTTTATCGTGAGCGCCTCGGACACTGATCAGTGTCCGCATCCTCCAATATGGCCTCTACAGGCCTGTTGCAGAGTCATCTCAGGTAGTGCATGTTTTTCAAATAAACCGATATTATCCTGGACCGATCCTTTTGAAGCCCTGTAAACTTTAATCCCCATTTCGTTTAATTTATTGATGGCACCGGCGCCAATCCCGCCGACAATAATATGATCCACCTTTTTCCCATTTAACGCTTTTAAAGGATTGCACATGCCGTGGACATGACCCAGGTCCTGGTTGTTAATGGTGTGAACTGATTTTGTTTTTGTATCAAACACAACAAAAAGCGGTGCCGAGCCAAAATGCCCAAAAATTTCACTATCCAATCCATTATCCGATTCAACCGGAAAACATATTTTCATTTTCAATCTCCATTTCTTTTAAATTGTTCTTCTTATAACACACATATCCTGCAATTATGGCTTGAAATTAATCAGTATTCTGATTTTGGCAATTTTTTACAATACTATACTTTTAATTATGATTATTGTAGCATCGAAATTTAAAAGCTATCCCATATGCAGGCTGATGAATACACCTAAAGATACATATTTCAGGCAGAATGCTGCAGGCGTTGCCATGGTTGAATTTTTCTGGAGTCTTGGATTTCCGGCCTGCTTACGGATTTTGGCAATGAAACGGATAAGGCGCCCTTGAAAACCATTTAATAGGCTATATGTTCTTAGAGAATTTTAAATTATTAAGGATATGTTTATGGAAACCAAATTCAATGATACTCAAAAAACCGGAAAAAAAACTCTTAGGCTCATCTGGAAGATTATTCCCTTTTTAGCACTCATGCTGATTATCCTTTTGATTGTGCTTCCCCTGGGCAAAAAAATTACAGAAAAAAAAGATGCCCTTGCTGAAAATCAATCTAAGGGGAACGCTGTTGAAAAGGCATTGACCAATGTGGTCACAATGGCTATTGAACCTTCCCTGATCATGGAAAAAATCAGTCTTCCCGGTGTGGCAAAACCATGGATTTCGCTTCAGGTGGTCTCTGAGATCAGGGGAAAAATAGTCGACAAACGGGCAATGGAAGGCAGACGGGTGAACAAGGGAGATATCCTGGCCGTGATCGATGAAAGCGATTATCGGAATGCCTATAATGCGGCCCTGGCCGCTTATGAAACCACCCAGACCACGGAAGCCCGGCTGAGCACCCTTCTCAAAAACAATTTTGCCACCCGGTCCCAGTTTGATGAAGCCGTTGCCCGGCTCAAAACCAGCAAAGCCGAGCTGGAAAATGCCAAGCTTAATCTCAGCCGCTGCACCATCCTTTCACCCATGGAAGGCATTGTGAATCGGATTCATGTTGAAAACGGCAGTTTTCTATCCTCCGGAGATCCGGTAGCCCATATCCTCCAGATCGACAAGCTCAAAGTCGAGGTGGGTATCCCGGAATCCGACGTGGATGCCGTCCGAAAGCTTAAATCCTTTGATATGACCATTGATGCCCTGGATGGCAGAACCTGTACAGGGGAATACCATTATCTTTACAAAACCAGTGATTCCATGGCCCGGTTGTATAACCTTGAAATCAAGGTGGACAACCCGAACGGCGAAATTCTGCCAGATATGTTTGTCCGCGTCAATGTGGTTAAAAAGCAGGATCCCCATGGGCTTGCCGTCCCCATTTACTCCCTTGTGACAGTGGGCAAAGCAACCGGCGTTTATGTTGAAAAAGAAGGGATTGTGCATTTCAAACCAGTGGAAACCGGATTTCTGGACGGATGGAAAACCGAAGTCAAACAAGGCCTTGAACCGGGTGAAAATGTCGTGGTAATCGGCCATCGCATCATCGAAGACAAGGAAAGGGTGAACGTTACCAAAACCATCCGGGACATGGAGGAAATCACCCAATGATCATCTCTGATTTTTCCGTCAAAAACAGGACCAGCGTTTTTGTGATGGCAGTCATTATTGCCGTCATCGGCATTTATTCCTATATGGTCCTGCCCAGGGAGAGCGAACCGGACATTACCATTCCCTATGTCTTTGTGCGAACGGAATACCGGGGAGTTTCCGCTACTGACATTGAAACCGGAATCACCATCAAAATTGAAAAAAAGCTCAAAGGCCTGGACAAGGTCAAAAACATCAGTTCCGTCAGTTCCCAGGGATTATCCCAGATCAATGTGGAGTTTCTGCCCGGAACCAATATTGATGAGGTGCTGACCAAGGTCAAGGACAAGGTGGATGAGGCAAAAAACGATCTGCCCCGGGATCTTGAAAGCGATCCTTCCGTATTTGAAGTTAATATTTCAGAAATGCCTATTGTCATCTATTCCCTGGCCGGCACTGCCGGACCCGGCAGATTGAAGGAGATAGCCGACGATCTCAAGGATGATATCGAAGCCATTCCGGGAATCCTGGAAGTGGAAGTTACCGGTGGCCGGGAAAGGGAGATCCGGGTGGAGGTGGACCCGGACAAACTGGCCTATTACCGGATTCCCATCACCTCTCTCCAGCAGGCGGTTGTCACAGAGAATCAGAACACCTCCGGCGGCGCCATCACCCTTGGAGACGGACGGTACCAGGTCAAGGTGCCTGGAGAATTTGAAACCCCGGATGAAATCCTTTCCCTTGTGGTGGCTACCCATAACGGCAGCCCCATTTATCTCAAAGACGTTGCAAAGGTGGTGGACGGCATCAAGGATTCCACTTCCGTCTCCCGGCTCAACGGGGTGGAAGCCGTCAATATTGCCGTTAAGAAAAGGGCTGGAGAAAATATCATCAAAATTGTCGATGAGGCGGATGCCGTTGTTCAGAAGGCCAAGGAAACCTTTCCCAGGGGCACCACCATCACCAAGCTCATGAACAAATCAAAAGAGATCAAGCTCATGGTGGCGGACCTGGAGAATAATATCATCTCCGGGCTGATTCTGGTGGTGGCCATCCTGTTTATTGCCCTTGGATTCAGAAATGCCCTTCTGGTTGGAATTGCCATCCCCTTTTCAATGTTCCTGTCCTTTGCCGTTCTCCATGCCCTGGGATATACCCTGAACATGATCGTTCTTTTCTCCCTGACCCTGGCCCTGGGAATGCTGGTGGACAATGCCATTGTCATTGTAGAAAACATCTACCGGTATATGCAGCAGGGCGTGCCCAAGGTCGAGGCTTCCATGAAGGCCACAGGGGAGGTGGCCTGGCCGGTCATCGGGTCCACCCTGACCACCTTGGCTGCCTTCTTCCCCATGATCTTCTGGCCCGGTATCATGGGCGAATTCATGAAATACCTTCCCATTACCCTCATCGTCACCTTAAGCTCATCCCTTTTTGTGGCCCTGGTCATTAACCCGGCCATGTGCGCATATTTCATGAAAGGAAGCGCGGAGCAAGGCGTAAACACATTAACCGCTGAAGAACTGGAAGCCCAGGGTGAAAAACCCATTGAACTTAAAGGCATTATTTTAAGATTGTATTCAAAGATCCTCAATGCCGCACTGGATCATAAACTGACGGTCATGGTCGGCGCCTTTGCCTCTTTGGTGATCTTTTTCATGATCTGGCTCTATACCATCGGAGTTGAAAAGCCGGTGGAATTTTTTCCGCCCATAGATCCCAAATCCGTTTATGTGAATATTGATGTTCCGGAAGGAGCGGATCTGGACTATATTGACAGGATCACCAAAAAAGTGGAAACCGCCATCTCCGGTATAAAAGACAGTGATTATGCCGGGTCACTGAAGCTTCAGGAACATGAAAATGCCGACGGCACAAAATTCATGGCGCCATCCAATATCAACAATATCGAGCATATTTACTCAAAGGTGGTTCAAGGCTCAGGCTCATCCATTTTTGATTCCAATCTTCCCAATCATATCGGTATCCAGTTCATTGATTTTGAACATAGAAAATCATCAACCATGAACGATATGGAAGAATTGCGGCAACGGGTCAAAGACATTGCCGGCGTAAAGATCACGGTGGATCAGCAGCAGGAAGGGCCGCCCACAGGGCCGCCCATCAATATCGAAATCACGGGCGACAATTTTGAAGTCCTCAGCCGGATTGCAGAAAACATGAAAAAAGCCGTGGAAAAAATCCCCCATGTCAAGGATGTCCGGGACGACTACCAGGGAAGCCTGCCCAGTGTGGAAATCAAGATCGACCGGCAGAAGACGGCCATGTTCAATCTTAACACCAGCGCCATCGGCATGGCCTTAAAAACAGCCTATAACGGGCTGGACGTCTCAACCTATTATGAAGGAGACGAGGATTATGATATCGTAGTCCGGCTTTCCGAGTCCAACCGTCAGGTGGTGGATGTCCTGAAAAAACTTATGATCCCGACCCCGGCCGGTTCCATGGTACCCCTGACCACCCTGGCCGATATCCGTTATAAAGTCACCATCGGCGACATTGTCCGGAAAAACCATGAGCGGGTCGTAACGGTCAAAGCCAATGTGGATGAGGCAAAAACCACCGGAACGGTTGCCCGGATGGCGGCCATGGAAATCCTGAAAAATATCCAGTTCCCACCCGGGTACAATTATAAATTCACAGGAGAAGACCAGGAACAGAAAGAATCAGAGGCGTTTTTAACCAGGGCCTTTGTCATAGCCCTGCTGCTGGTTTTCCTGATCATTGTGGCCCTGTTCAACTCCATTATCCAGCCAGCCATCATCATGGTTTCCGTGATTCTCTGTTTTGGTGGGGTTTTCTGGGGTCTGGCCGTAATTCAATCCCCCTTTGGCATCATCATGACCGGGGTCGGGGTGATTTCCCTGGCAGGTGTGGTGGTCAACAACGCCATTGTTCTCATTGACTATACCAACAAGCTCCTGGAAAGAGGCCTGGGGCTGAGGGAAGCCATTGTCCTGGCCGGGGCCACCCGGTTGCGGCCGGTTTGCCTGACCGCCGTCACCACTATTCTCGGGCTCATCCCCATGGTCACGGGCATCAGCTACGATTTTCATGTTATGGCGATTACCCTGGCTAGCGAGTCCAGCCAGTGGTGGAAATCCATGGCCAGTGTGGTGATTTTCGGCCTGCTGCTTGCTACAGTCCTGACCCTGGTGGTTGTCCCGGTCCTGTATGAATCCATTGAAAATGCCAAAATTTTTCTGTTCACAGGCTACAATAAGACCAGGGCCTTTTTCCTGGGATCAAAACAGATTGATCCTACTTGATTCATTATCCTTATTTAAAAACACAGAGGGCTGTTTATCCGGACCTCTGTGTTTTTCATATTATCGTACAGGTTATTTTTATTCGGCAATGGATATGAGTTCAACATCAAAAATAAGGGTTGCATTGGGCCCAATGGGCTCCGGGCCATTCTCTCCATATGCAAGATCAGATGGAATAAAAAGCTGCCATTTTGATCCTGTTTTCATGAGCTGAAGGGCTTCAGTCCAGCCTGCAATAACACCGTTGACCGGAAAAGATACAGGCTCACCCCGTTTATAGGAACTGTCAAATTCAGTGCCGTCCACTAAAGTGCCTCGATAATGGGTTGTTACCTTATCCGACTCTTTGGGCATCTTGCCGGTTCCTTCCGTGACCACCTTATATTGCAGACCGCTTTTTAAGGTTATCACGCCATCTTTCTTTTTATTTTCTGCAAGAAAGGTTTCTCCTGCTTTTTTGTTTTTTTCACCGATCACTTTGATTTTCTCCATTTGTTTTGCCTGCATTTGCTGCTGAAAGACCGTCATGGCGGAAGCCATTTCCTCATCGGTAAGTATGGGTTTTGCCCCTGACAGGGCATCTTTGAACCCTTTCATGAGCATATCAGTATCGATATCAATGGAATCTCTTTTAAAATGATTTCCCATGTTGATCCCGAGTATGTAACTGATTTTGTCTTTATCGGTTTTCAGCACTTTGTTGTCGGCCGAAAAAGCCAGTGTTGCGATACATAAAACACCAAGTATTACGATCCATCCTGATTTCATCATATCCCCCGGTTATTAAAAATGATATGCCTGCCGGAATCCTTCCGTACAGACATTGATTGAACTCTCGCACTTATCATGTTTCAAATGCCTTGTCAAACAAGGGATGGCGAAAAATCAAGGCAACCGGCACCTACAAGCTTATTGCCCCCAAAGGGAATTATACGGGAGAATGATCCTTGAAAAGGGGTAATCCCTCCTAACCCTGCTTTTTTTCAAGCCAGGATTCAAAATCAAGAATGATTTCTTTAGGCCTGGGGCCGGCAGCCGCCTCTTTTTCAGCAGTCATCATGACGTGGGTTTCAAGAAACTGCCGGATATCCCCAACTTCTTTTATCAAAAGAGACAGCTTTGATTCCATATGGGAAATCATATCCCGGATATCCGGATCAGGTTTTGCAATCTCTTTGTCATTGTTTTTTTCGTCTTTGCGCGGATGATGCTTTTCAAGAAAAGACAGACAGGCATCCCAAAAAAATTCCAGGGGGAGATCTCTTGTTTCTCCATGGTTTTTGATCAGTTTTTCAGCAATAGCGGCAATACACCGTGATGCGGCCGTATCCGGAAAAAGAATGAAAAAAGGAGTCTGGGAAATCACCGAGGCCCTGACATTTTTATCCCATGCGATCATGCCGAGAGGTTCTATTTTTGCTTTAAGAAACCGGCTTACGGTCTGTTTTAACCGGGTATAGGCTTTTTGAGCCGCCTTTCCTGAAGTGACCTGGTTGACAATCACTTTGACAGGGAGATCATAGCCGTGTTTTGACAGGACTTTAAGCATGGAATAGGCATCGGTCAGGGATGTGGGTTCTGTTGTGACAACAAGAATGATTTCATGGGAAGCCATACAGAAGGAAAGAACCTGGGGTGAAATCCCGGCTGATGTGTCAAAAATAAAAAAATCATAGGCCTCAAGATCCAGAAAAGCGCTGATCAGCGTTCCCGTTTCCGCCCGGGTCAGGTCAGCCAGTTTTTCAACCCCTGAGCTACCCGGAATGATATCAATGCCCTGGTAATCCCGGATCAGGATGTCGTTTAAGCTGGATTGCCCGGAAATGACGGTTTCCAGGTCTTTTTCAGGATAGATTCCTGTAAGGATGTTTACATTGGCAAGCCCAAGGTCTGCATCAAAAAGGCAGACCTTGAATCCCTCAGCGGCTAAGGCCAGCGAAAGGTTGAGGCTGATACCGGTTTTTCCGACCCCGCCCTTTCCGCTGGTTATGGTGATGATCCCGGCCATGATGGGTTCCCTATTGTTGCGGGAACGCGACCACCTTGATACCGGTGTCGTCCTGTCTAAGGGAAAACTCAATGCTGCGGCTTTGATATTTTGTCATAAGATTCCTGTGATGAAAATTGATAAATTCAAAAAACTTATTCCAAAGATTTGCGCGCTTCGGATTTTCAGTCAGATCCCGGAGCTGTTCATACCGCTGATAAAGTGAGAAAACAGCTTCTGTCTCTTTTTCAGGGTTCATGATAGAAGTTTTGAAACTTAACAGAAGGGACAGGTCCGGGGTTTTTTTATCAGATATAGCGGGTATGCCTTCATAAATGATTCTGTAAAACCAGTTAAACCCTGAAAAAGGAATGAACATGGCCTTGAACCGGTATTGGGGAAACAGGTCATTTAATTGATGGATAAATAAAATATTGTCAGGACCCGTAATACCAAAAAGCAGGGTATTGTTTTTTATCATCAGGGGAAGGATCTTTTGTTCCATGGATGTGGCTCTATCCAGAACTTTGACCAGGATATCCCTGTCATTGTCATTAAAAATAAAATCACTGATGGATCTGAAGGGGATATGGAACAGGTCAAACAACAGGGTCTGTACAGCGGTTGCGGAAACACATTTTTTTGTTATAAGACTGCTGATAAACGGAACATCTTGATCCCGGGAGTCTTTTAATATCCTAAGCACAATGTCCCGGGACAGCATTTTTTTTAAAACCAGTGCAGACTGAAGTGATATAAGTTTTTTATATTTATGAAGAACACAATAATTGTCCAGGGGTGTAATCAGGTTCAGATCACATAGTGTCATTCCAAAAAAGCGTTTTTTTTCAAGGCTTACCGAATCCTGCCTTTTCTTCTGGATGGAAAGCACGGTGTCAATGTCATCAAGGCGGATCATGCCTTCTTTGACCATGATTTCGCCTGACCTCAACGACCCGGCCCGGCCTGGGGGGCCTGGGGGGGTTATGTTCATCTGCGGTTGCAATTAAAATCACCCATTTCCCTGTTTTTTGATGAATTGACCGGAAGGGTGATGATAAACCGGGTTCCCTTTCCCTTTTCCGATTGACAATGAATCATTCCATTCAATTCCTTTACAATGGAATAGACAATGGAAAGGCCGAGCCCTCTGTTGGAAGCCCCGGCTTTTGTTGTTGTATACGGGTCAAACAATGTTTCCCGGACCTTTTCATCAATCCCGGGCCCATTATCGGAAACTTCAATTTCAATGCTTCCCGGGATCCGTTTTTTTTCATCAATCATAATTTTTGCCGATTCAGCCAGGAACCTTGTTGTAACTGTGATCTTCCCCCCTTTATCCAGGGCTTCAGATGCATTTTTAACCAGGTTGATCAAAATCTGTTTTAATCCGTTGGGGTCTGTCTTAATTTTTGGCAGTTCAGGGTCAATGCTGAGAGAAACCTCAATCTGTTTCGGCATAAGGATGGATTTTTTCAGGATGTCAAGGATGCCCTGGCACAGATGATTCATATCAACCATCTCAAACCCTTCTATCCTCGGTCTTGAAAAACTTCTGAGCCTGTCCAGAAGGCCTGCGACCCGGTTCATCTCCTCGCCGATAACGGAAAGCTCGGTCTGGGCCGGATGCTTGTCCGGCAATTTCAACCCCAGGGTCTCAATATAATTCTTGATGATTGAAATAGGGTTGTTGATTTCATGGATCACCTTATCGGTCAATGTGGCATAGGCTTCCATCTTCTTTTCATGAATACGAAGCGCATATTCATTATAAAACCTTATGCTCTGAAGACAAACGCCTGCCTGTTTTGAAAAAAGCTTAACCAGGCCTTTATTGTCATCCAGATCCCGGGCTGTTTTTTCATCCACTCCCAGCACCATGACTCCTAGGGCCTTGTCGGATGAATAGATGGGAATGCAATACATGCCTTTGGTCTCAAGGAGCCGGATGATCTGATGATCTGAAATGGCAGGCTTTCTTGAATCATCTTTTTTAAGGCTGCTTAGAACCTCCTGTTTATGGAAACAGGTCACAGGAAGGCTGGACTGGCTGGATAAAGGAATGGCAATGCTTCGTATGATCTTATGGGATTTATCCTTGCTGCTGCAGAATCCGGTTATCATATTCTTTTTCTCATCAAGAAGAAAATAAAACACCCGCGGAATATGAAAAAGAATTTTTAGTCCGTTTTGAGTGATATCCAGGACTGACTCAACATCATTTGCCTGCAAAAGGTTCTGTAATGTTCCGAAAAAAAGCGACAGGTCCTTGATCTGAGTGGTGATGGCTTCTTCATAAGTTTTTTCCCTGGCTTCAGCCAGGTCCAGGCCAAGGCTTTTTGAAATTTCCTCGACTTCTTCTTCAGCCAGAACAACAATCTGTTCCAGCCTTGGCCGGGGGATATCGGTCAGGGGCACAATTTCCGGGATTTTTTCAACAGCATCCGGTTTTGCCAGGATATTTGCAATGTGCAGCATTTTTACGTGGGAAAGAGCGCTTTCAATCTGCTCAGTGCTTTCATTAATAAAAAGAACTGCATCTGAAATCAAGGGATTCAGGTTCCACTGGCTGAAAAGCCAGGCGCTGATCTGGGGGGTGTCGGCATCAAACATCTTTATTTCTGACAAAAGGATTTGTTTTTCTGAGACGGAAGTCTCCAGGATGCTTTTATAATCCTCAGGAAAATTCTGCATTAACACCAGCCTGCCGATATCATGGAGCAATCCTGCAAGAAAAAACTCATCCGGGCTGGAATATCCGTTTTCTTCAGCTATTTTTTTTGCAATCACTGCACATTTATAAGAATGATACCAGAACCCAACGATATCAAAGGTTTTTACATTTTTTGCCAGTTTAAAAAAATGCATGGCAGACGTGCTGATGGCAATGTTGCGGATGGTATCGGTTCCAAGATAGACCACGGCGGTTTTTATACTGTTTACTTCTTTTGGCAGATTGACATAAGGAGATCCGATAATCTGTAAAAGGCGGGAGACAAGAGACGGATCTGTGGAGATAATTCCGGTCAGTTCCTCAATGGATATTTTTTCAGCATTGCAGGCCTTGATCAGCCGAAGCATGACCTGGGGAATCTGAGGGAGGTTTTCAGACTGTTTTATTTTTTTAAAAATATTTTTTTGCGTCATTCCCAAAACTATATTAAGAAATTAATTATATCCTCTTTATGACAAAGGCCCTTTAGGTTCTATAGAGATTTATCAGATATAAATCAATAGTTTTGGGGAATTTAACAGGATATCCGGAAATTAGGGCTATCATTCTAAACCATTTATATTTTTTAAATCCCATTTTATATATTGACCAAGGCTTTGCTTTTAATTTATAAAATACGTTTGGTGAAATTTTTGTGACAATTTTAAATAAAGAAAAAACATGCAGACCATACGAGGATTCAGAGACATACTGCCGGAAACCATAGGGCTCTGGCAAAAAGTGGAAAAAGAAGCCGCACATCTGTTTGAAGCGTTCGGTTTCAAGGAAATCAGGATACCTGTACTTGAAAAAACAGAACTTTTTGCAAGAAGTATAGGGGAAGCCACTGATATTGTGGAAAAGGAAATGTATACCTTTTCCGATCGGAATGAAGACAAACTGACCTTAAGGCCGGAAGCCACAGCCTCCATTGTAAGGTCCTATGTCCAGCATAAAATGTATGCCTCTGATCCGGTAAGAAAATTTTTTATGATCGGCCCCATGTTCCGCCGGGAAAGACCTCAAAAGGGCAGATATCGCCAGTTCTATCAGATTGACGCCGAGGTTTTCGGAATTGAATCAGCCTATATTGACAGCCAAATGATCTTTATCCTCAATGAATTATTCAAGCGGCTGGGGCTGGCTGAACTTTCCGCCCATATCAACTCCCTTGGGTGCCCTGAATGCAGACCTAAGTTTCAGGCATCACTTCTTCAATTTCTTGAATCAAAAAAAGAACGGCTTTGTGAAAACTGCTTACGCAGAATGGACAAAAACCCTTTAAGAATCCTTGACTGCAAGGTGCTTGAATGCAAAGAAGCGCTTACCGACGCACCGGCAACCCTGGATCATCTCTGTCCTGCCTGTATGAACCATTTTGAAACCGTCAAAAGGACCCTTAGCGAACAGGGGGTTGATTTTATAGTAGATAGATCCCTTGTCAGAGGTCTTGATTATTACACGCGTACGGCCTGGGAAATTCAAACCACCACTCTGGGCGCCCAGAGCGCTGTTGCCGGCGGCGGAAGATATGACGGGCTTGTGGCTGAGTTAGGGGGGCCGCCGACTCCCGGAATTGGATTTGCTATCGGGTTTGACCGTCTGGTTGAAGTTATGGAACAGATAACCCCTCCCCTGGAAAAGTCCCTTGACCTGTTCATTGTCTCTCTGGGGGATACAGCCGTTGAAAAAGCCTATCTCTGGTCCTGCGATCTGAACCGGAATGGTGTCTCAACTGAATTGGATTTCAGGGGGAAAAGCATGAAAGCCCTTATGAAACGAGCCGATAAACTGAAAGCAAAATATGTCCTGATTGCTGGAGAAAATGAATTGGCTCAGAATAGAGTTCTCTTGAGGAATATGACAACAACTGAACAGGTCTCGCTGACCATTGAACACCTGGTTCCGGAATTGATCGGAATCATTAAAAAATAAACATAGAGGAAATATTTAAGTGACAGACTTACTTGAAAATATGAAAAGGACCCATCATTGCTGTGAATTAAGAAACACCGATATCGGCCGGGAGGTCGTCCTCATGGGATGGGCTGCGCACCGCCGCGATCATGGAGGCGTCATTTTTGTCGATTTAAGGGACAGGGAAGGGATTACCCAGATTGTTTTTAACCCTGAAATATCAACAGAGGTTCATGGAAAAGCCCAGGAAATCCGGAGTGAATATGTACTTGGCGTCAGAGGGAAGGTGATTGCAAGGCCTGACGACATGATCAACCCAAACATGAAAACCGGGGCTGTTGAGGTCATAATCAGCGAACTCCGTATTTTTTCCAGGGCCAAAACGCCCATATTCCAGATTGAGGACCGGACAGAAGCCTCGGAGTCTGTCCGCCTTCAATACCGGTATCTGGATTTAAGACGGTCTCAGCTCAAAAACAACCTCCTGGCAAGGCACAAGGCTACCCTGGCCATTCGGAATTACCTGGACAACAAAGGCTTTATTGATATTGAAACCCCTTTTTTAACCCGGAGCACGCCTGAAGGCGCCAGGGATTATCTGGTTCCTTCCCGGGTCAATCCGGGTAATTTTTATGCCCTGCCCCAGTCTCCCCAGCTTTTCAAGCAACTTTTGATGATTGCCGGATTTGACCGGTATTACCAGATTGTCAAATGCTTCAGGGATGAAGATTTAAGAGCCGACCGTCAGCCTGAGTTTACACAGATCGATATGGAGCTTTCCTTTGTGACTGAGCAGGATATCATGGAAATCGCCGAAGGCATGATTGTCACCATTTTCAAAAAAGTACTGGATATGGATCTGGTAACACCCTTCCCCCGGATGACCTATGATGAAGCCATGGCAAGATTCGGAATTGACAGACCGGATATAAGGTTCGGCCTTGAATTGTGTGATGTTTCGGATATCGTAAAGGACACCGGGTTCAAGGTGTTTGCCAATGCCGTAAAAAACGGGGGCCTGGTTAAAGCCGTCAATGCTAAAGGCTGCTCTTCTTTTACAAGAAAACAGATTGACGAACTTACGGAATTTGCAGCGATCTATAAAGCCAAAGGGCTTGCCTGGATCAGGATCAAAGAAGATGAATGGCAGTCTCCCATTGCCAAATTCTTTACGGATGCGGAAAAAGAAGCCTTGCGGCAACGCCTTGATCTTGAAATCGGAGATATTGTTTTTTTTGTGGCAGACAGTGTTAAAATCACAAACGAAGCTCTGGGCCAATTGAGAAATGAACTGGCCAGACGGCTTAACCTGATCTCAGACAATACCTTCAGCTTTACCTGGGTAACTCATTTTCCCCTTGTGGAATATGATGAAACAGAGAAAAGGTATCAGGCGCTTCACCATCCTTTTACCTCACCCCATGAAGAAGATATTGAAAAACTTGAAACAGATCCCCTGTCCATCAAATCCAGGGCCTATGACCTTGTCTTGAACGGAATTGAAATCGGCGGCGGCAGTATCCGTATCCATTCAACAGATCTTCAGGCAAACGTATTCAAATGTCTCGGCATCAATGAAGAAGAGGCCAATGAAAAATTCGGATTCCTGTTAAATGCACTGGCATCAGGCGCACCGCCCCACGGCGGAATCGCTTTCGGGCTGGACCGGCTCATCATGCTGTTGATGAAGGAAGATTCCATCAGGAATGTCATTGCCTTCCCCAAAACCCAGAAAGCCACCTGCCCCATGACAGAAGCGCCTTCAAAGGCATCTGCTGCACAGTTGATGGAGCTTGGGATAAAAGTGTCAGCCACGGAATAAAAGAATTGATTTTGTAAATTCAGCATAAAAAAAGCACCTGGGCAAAAATTTTCATTCTGCCCAGGTGCTTTAATAAAATAGATGAACGAATCAGGACGCTCTTTTTCGTTTTACCTGTAAAATCGGTGTGTTAAAGACCAGTGCGGAAACATCGTCGTCTCTTTTGACCTTGAGTTCAAGTGCATCTTTATCGATTTCAAAATATTTTGAAATGACCGCCACGATATCGTTTTGAAGATCTGTCAAGGTCGTATCATTCACCTCAAGTTTGTCATATATCAAGGAGAATTGGAGTCTTTTTTTGGCTGTGTTTCTGCTGGGTTTGTGACTCGTAAATCTTTTAAATAATGCGTTGAACATTCAATTCTCCTTATTATTTAAACCCTAAGGTTTTACTGATTTTTTTCCACATACTGTTTTTATGGGTCGGGACCTCTATGGGTAAATCAGCCTCACCGTTGAGTCTTCGGGCAATCCGCTTGAATGCGTGACCAGCCTTTGAGTCATTCTGTAAAACCAGAGGGGTTCCTGTATTGGAAGAAATCAGCACATGCTCATCCATGGGCACAAGCCCGAGAAGCTCTATGGAAAGGACTTCAAGTACATCTTCATAACTGAGCATCTCACCTCTTTCCACCCGGGCCGGTTCTATGCGGTTGACGACCAGTTTCGGAGTCAGGGAGCGTGAATATAAAATACCGATAACCCGGTCCGCATCCCGGACGGAAGACACATCCGGCGTGCATATGACGATGGCTTCATTGGCACCGACAACGGCATTTTGAAATCCCCGTTCAATTCCTGCCGGAGAATCCATAATCACATAGTCAAATTCCTTTCGAAGCTCATTGGCCACGCGTTCAACACCGGCAGAAGATAAGACGTCTTTGTTGTCACTCTGGGAAGCCGGGATCAAAAAAAGATTTTCAATTCTTCGATCCCGGATAGCAGCCTGGCTGATTTTACATTTTCCAAGGACGACATCCACAATGTTAAAGACAATTCTGTTTTCAAGGCCCATGACAACATCAAGATTTCTAAGCCCGATATCCATATCCACGATAGCAACCCTTTTCCCTTCCAAAGCCAGGGCCGCACCAATGGAGGAAGTGGCGGTTGTTTTTCCAACGCCTCCTTTTCCAGATGTTACGACGATTACTTTTCCTTCCAATTCACACCTCTATATTAATTTCATTAAATAGCTTCCGGCCATGGCATTTTTCGGAAAGGATTTGTCTTCATATAATCCTTTACAATAATTGCGTTATTTTCAACACAGGCATATTCCGGTTTTATCCGGACTTCTTCATCAATTCCGGAAGCCGTCGTTTTCCCGATTCTTACCAGGGTGGGTCTGAACTCCAGAGCAAATATAATCGAGGACTCATCTTCCGGAAACCCGGCATGGACTTTTCCTGCAAGCCGGCCAAGAACAATAATATCACCGCCTGCAGAAATTTCAGATCCTGGATTGACATCCCCCATGATAATGATATGTTTCCTGGATTCAATTTTCTGGCCCGAGCGGACTATCCCCCGGAGCATCAGTACATCACTTCGGTGATGGTTCCATCCTTTTGAAAGATCCCTTTGACGGATCCGTTCGGTCGGGATAGATCTTTTTTCCGGAGGTCTGGATACTTTGGATATCTCAAATGTGTTGATAAGATAGGATTTGAGTCTTTCTAACAGATCGTCATGACCTTTTGCATCCCCGACATCAATGACCACACTCGCATTTATGGCCAGATGTTTCAGATTTCCGAATAATTTGTCTATTTCAGATTTTAGAACCTCTTCCGAATGAGATGGGTCAAGTGTTATCCAGAAACCGTCACCAACTCCCTTCAACCTAACCGGCGCAGCACTGTCAAAGTTAATCATCTTAATATCTTTAGCAAAAGCATGTGTTCATCCATATAATTTTCAAGGACTATAGATAATCGTGACATTTGTGTCAAGGATTGAATATGTTTGAAAAAAGGATTTGCAGGCGGATTTGAAAACCAGCCTGCAAGAAGGGTTTCAATAGCTATAGCTCAAGAACTTCTCTCAGCTTATGGGAAAAATCAATTACGCTGTAAGGTTTTAAAATATATCCCCTGCATCCCTGCCTCAGCATCTCCTGGGCTTTCTCATCAATGGAATACCCGGTTGAAAGGAGCACCTTGATATCAGGGTTGAGTTTTTTAAGTTTCATAAATGTTTCAAGTCCGTTCATCTCAGGCATGATCATGTCCAGGATAACCAGATTGATTTTATTCTGGTCCTTTTTATATATTTTAACGGCTTCTTTTCCTGAAGCAGCGGTTATGACACTATATCCCAGGGCTTTGCAGATTTCGCGCCCGACAGTCAGAATCCTTTCCTCATCATCCACAAGGAGAACGGATTCATTCCCCATGATCAGTTTTTCATCTTTTACCGGGATATCAAGGTTATCGTTTGTTTCCTTCAGGGGCAGGATAACGGAAAAAGAAGACCCTGCATTGGGAGAACTCCACACATCAATGATGCCGTTGTGGTTTTGAACAATTTCCCTTGCAAAGGTTAATCCAAGCCCCTTTTTTTCAGGAAAGCGATCATGATCTGCGGAATAAAAAGGGGTGAATATTTTTTCCAGCACATCCTTTTCCATGCCGATTCCCGTATCGGTAACACAAATTTTAACAAAAAAACCTGAATTTAATCCATAAGCATCTGCAGTACCGTTTAGAATAGATGCCGATTCAGTGACAACAGACAATTTCCCTCCCCTGGGCATGGCTTGGAGCGCGTTGTCAATGAGACTCATCAACACCTGGTTGATTTTATCAGGATCTGCTTCAATGATCAGGGGTTTGGAATCCAGATCAACATCAAGGACAATCCGTTTTCCTTTGAGATCAAGATGTTCCACTGTTTTTCGAACCAGACGGTTTACATCAATGGCCGTAGTATAATATTCATCCACCTTGGCAAACCCGAGGAGCTGGGTTGCAATTTCAGACCCCTTGTCAATGCAGCGGATAATTTCAATAATATGGCGGTAAAGGGGATCAGACGGTTTTATGCTGTTCATCATCAACGAGGCCCTGCCCTTGATGGCCGCCAGCAGGTTGTTAAAATCATGGGCTATCCCGCCGGCAAGCGCTTCCACCGCATCGGGAGACTCATTCTTTAATTGAATATGTTCCATTTTATATCTTGCCTTAGCATATTATCGATAGTTATTTATTTCAAACAAGGCTAATATAGTAAAAGTTTTAAGGGAATTCAATCAGGGAAAACCCTTAATTTTCAAAAAAAATCCAAGTTTTTTATTCTATTGCAATAATGCCTTCCTGAATGGCAAATTTGGTCAGGCCTGCAATTGTAAAAATGCAGAGTTTTTTCATTATATTCCTGCGATGGCTTTCAACTGTCTTGATACTGAGACTCAGCCGATCTGCAATATCCCTTGTCTTTAAACCCTCTGCCACCAGTTGGAGAACTTCCCGCTCTTTTTTTGAAATCTCCTTTGATTTTGAAATGTCTTCCATGGATTGAAACGCATTTTCTTCAGGATTAACATACATCCTGGCAATGGAGGGGGTTAAATAATAATTACCCTTCAGAACTTCCCGGATCGCTTCATGCAGCTCTTCGAAGGCAGATTCTTTCAGGATATATCCGGAAGCACCTGATGAAAACATTTTATCGATAATATTTTTGCCTGAATGCATGGACAGCCCGATGATTTTTATATGCGGATCCTCCCGCCGGATGACTGCCGTTGCCTCCATGCCGTTGAGATCCGGCATGGCTATATCCATTATCACTATATCCGGCTGGTGCAGAACTGCCGATTCAATGGCTTCCCGGCCGTTTTTTGCAATTGCCGAGACGATTATGCCCCTGTTTTCAAGAAGACTTTTCAACCCTTCCCGAATGATGGCATGATCGTCTGCTATAATAACTCTTGTTTTCATATTCACTCTGCCTATTTCATTTTCAAAAAAACTTTATCCTGACGATCCTTTAAAATCAAACAATAATTTTTTTAAATCCATTTTTTGATTGACAAACAATTATTTTAATTTATAATTCAGCAACCATGATGTTACTATACATAGAAACAATCTCCACGCCTCACCTCATTTACGAGATAGTCGGATCCGGTTTGCCTCTCTGGCGATGGTGGCGTAAGCCCCCTGTTTCATCGGCCTGACCTTAAAATATACCCATAAAAATTATTAGAAAAGGTTGCCTGACGATGCAGCCTTTTTATTTTAAGGCTGTAAAAATATAGCCAAAGTCTTTTTTATTGCTCAAAAGATTGAATACTGATACAAATTCAAACGGAGGAAAAACAATGCTGGTTGTAATGCAAAAAAACGCTAGTGAAGAAAAAATCAATGCAGTCATAAACGCTGTCGAAAAAAGAGGCTACACAGCCCGCCCCATACCCGGAGGGGAAAGGGTGTCCATTGGAATTCTGCACAACAAAGGTTCCGTAGATGCCGACCATTTCCTGGGTTTTGATGGTGTAAAGGAGGTCATTCCGGTGACAAAACCCTACAAACTTGTCAGCCGGGAGTTTAAGCAGGAAAATACCTGCATCGGAATTGGTGATGCAGTCTTCGGCAATGGAAGCTTGCCTGTAATTGCCGGTCCCTGTGCTGTTGAAAGTGAAAACCAGATCTTATCCATTGCAAATTCCGTCAAAGCTGCCGGCGCGAAATTACTCAGAGGAGGGGCGTTTAAACCTAGAACCTCTCCCTATTCTTTCCAGGGACTTGGTAAAAAAGGACTGGAATTATTGGCAAAAGCACGGAAAGAAACAGGGCTTCCCATTGTAACGGAAGCCATGGATGTAGAGACCTTTGATCTTGTTGAAGAATATGCTGATGTCATCCAGATCGGCGCTCGGAATATGCAGAATTTCAGTCTTCTGAGACGGGCCGGGAAATCTGTAAAACCCGTCATCCTGAAAAGAGGCATGTCAGCCCTGCTCCAGGAATGGCTCATGGCTGCAGAATATATCATGGAAGAAGGCAATAATCGTGTCATCCTCTGTGAAAGAGGCGTTAGAACCTTTGTCAAACACAGCCGAAACACACTGGACCTTTCAGTTGTTTCAGCCGTCAAAAAGGAGAGCCATCTTCCCATTATCGTGGACCCCAGTCATGCTGCCGGGGTCAGGGAACAGGTGATTTGTCTTTCATATGCCTGTGCAGCTCTCGGGGCAGACGGTGTTATGATTGAAGTCCATAACCACCCGGAAGAGGCCATGAGCGACGGTGCCCAGTCTTTATACCCGGAACAGTTCAAAGCCGTAATGGAAAAAATGAAGGCCATCCACGCCATTGTCGGAAAATAAAAATGGAGATCTTTTCTATTAAAGGGAGTCTCGGGTGTTCTTCCATCTATGTGGGAGAACACCTTAAAAATCTCGGAAACTACCTGCCGGATGCCCGGACTGTTATCATCACCGATGAAAACATAAAAAAAATTTATGAAAAAGACTTTCCCAATCTTCCAGTCATTACCATCGGGACCGGGGAAGGGATAAAAACCCTTGCCAGTGTTGAATTCATATTAAAGGAATTGATCCGGCATTCCTGCGACCGGTCAAGTTTTATTATCGGCATCGGCGGGGGAATTGTTTCCGATATCACCGGGTTTGCAGCCTCTATTTTTTTAAGGGGAATAAAATTCGGATTTGTATCAACATCCCTTCTTTCACAGGTGGATGCCAGTGTCGGCGGGAAAAACGGAGTCAACCTGGATGCCTACAAAAATATGGTCGGTGTATTTAACCAGCCTGAATTTGTTATTTGTGATATTGACCTTTTACAAACCCTGCCCGGGGTTGAAATTTCAAATGGGTTTGCAGAAATTGTCAAGCATGCCCTGATCTGTGATAAAACTTTATTTGAATTTATTGAAAACAACCGGGAAAATGCAAAGGCCCTTGATTATCAAACGATTTATAAACTGGTAGCTGAATGTGTGAGGATCAAATCCACGGTTGTGCAGCAGGATGAAAAAGAATCCGGTGAAAGACGAAAGCTTAATTTTGGCCACACCATCGGCCATGCCATTGAAAAAATCGAAAGGGCGGGACATGGAAGGGCCGTTTCCATGGGCATGGTTGCGGCTGCAAGGTTTTCCGGACAAAGAAATTTGATTTCAGAAAAAGAAATTTCAAGAATCATTTCCCTGTTACAGGATCTTAACCTCCCGACAACCTTTGATTATTCTCCAAAAGCCATCATCAGTGCCGCCGGTAAGGATAAAAAAAAACAGGGGAAGGATCTTTTTTATGTCTTTCTGGAAATGATCGGCCGGGCAAGGGTTGAAAAAATCAGTTTTCTTGAATTAAATGAATTTATCTCAGGTTTGGCTTAAAGCATATGTAAGCCAAACCATGAGGAAAACAAAGGAGGAAAAAATATGGCAAGCTTAAAAGGAACAAAGACTGAAAAAAATCTGTTAACTGCATTTGCCGGTGAATCCCAGGCAAGAAACCGGTATACCTATTTTGCAAGTGCAGCAAAAAAAGAAGGGTATGTCCAGATTTCTGATATTTTTTCAGAAACGGCAGATCAGGAAAAAGAACATGCCAAACGATTCTTTAAATTTCTTGAAGGAGGTGAAGCCGAGATTAGCGCTGCTTTCCCTGCCGGGGTCATTGGTTCAACCCTTGAAAATCTGAAAGCAGCCGCAGCAGGCGAAGAATATGAATGGACGAAAATGTACCCCGGTTTTGCAGAAATTGCCCGGGAAGAAGGATTTGATGCAATTGCCATGGTATTTGAAATGATTTCCGTGGCGGAAAAACAGCATGAAAAAAGGTATAGAGACCTTGCATCCAATGTGGAAAAAAATCAGGTGTTTAAAAAACATAAGACGGTAAAATGGCGTTGCAGAAATTGCGGATATGTCCATGCAGGAGAAGCAGCGCCGGAGATGTGCCCGGCCTGTGCCCATCCCCAGGCTCATTTTGAGGTTCTGGCAGAGAACTGGTAGACCAAACAGTTTACGGCTGGATGGAAAGCTTTTTTGTGATTTTGTCGGCTGCCGCCTTTGTCTGTTGAATGATAGGGTCCAGTTTTTTGTCAGACAGGGAAGCCTTAAATCCAACGACCCATATGGCAGGTGTATAAGCGCCATATCTTTTAATAGAAGCGGCAATGGCCCTGACACCGGAAATGTATTCTTCATCATCCAGGGCATATCCGTTTTTCCGTACTTTCTCGAGTTCGCCCGAATAAAGATCGGAATCAATAATAGTATTGGCAGTATAACGGACCAAAGGGTTTTCGTGCAGATATTTTCTCAGATCCTTTGGATCCATGAGGGATAAAAAAAGCTTACCAATGGCGCCAGCCTGCAGGGGTAGGGATGTTCCGACAGGCGAGGTGATCTTGAAATCTTTTCTGGATTCAACAATATCAATCACGGTCACGCTGTCACCGTTCTGAATTCCTAAGAATACAGATTCCTGGCATTGTTCCATCAACTCTTCCATAACAGGCCGGGCCGTTTTTTTAAAATCGATCCGTTCATAGGCGGCTTTACCCAGCGTCGTCAGGGTAAGACCAATGGTGTATCTTTTGGATACCGAGTCCCGCACGAGAGCACCCACATCTTCCAGGGCGGCCGTAATACCGTGAACCGTACTTTTGCTGATGCCAAGACTTGAGGAAATCTCACTGATCCTAAGTCCCTGGGTGTTTTTGGATATGACATCCAGGATGACAAATGCTTTTTTAATAATTGGGGCCTGATATTTTTTTACCATTGTTCACCAGATTAATTATAAATGATACCCAAAGTATAAAGGCCCCATTAAACCGGTCTAATGGGGCCCCGTATCTTTCAACCGTTCTTAAAAAAAATCAAGTTTTTTTTGAACCGGTCTTTAAGCAGTATGTTGTTCAAGAGCTGTTGCCTGTTTTTTTACCGTTGACAGGCGAAGCGCAGCCGCTCTTTTTTTCTCAATGCTGACATCACCGCCATCCGTGTACTCAATGGCCTTTATATCACAGAATCTGGCACACTGGGGGTCTCCGTCACAAAGATCGCATTTGGCTACTTGTCCGTCGATGGCATTGTAGTGCATTGCGCCGAAAGGACAAACCGAAACGCAGGTCCGGCAGCCGATACAGACGTCGTAATCCACTTCGACCCTGTTCAGCTCTTCGTTGCGGGAAATGGCGCCGACAGGACATCCGTTCAGACAGGGAGCGTCCTGGCATTGCTGACAGGAGACAGGTACGTAAAGCCCCTCCATCTCCCACTTCATCACGCGAATACGGCTTCGGGTCGGGTTGGATGCACCGTGGTGCCTTACCGCACAAACCTGTTCACAAAGCCTGCATCCGGTGCATTTTTC
>MGTJ01000141.1 GCA_001799395.1 Desulfobacterales bacterium RIFOXYA12_FULL_46_15
ATTCCATATGTTACAGAAAGGCCCAGGCCCGTCCCCTCGCCAATGTCTTTGGTTGTAAAAAAAGGGACGAACGCCTTATTTATATTCTGTTCTGTTATTCCGGTACCACTGTCTTCAATGGAAAAAACAGCCTTTTTTTCAAGTTTTTGCGTATGAATGGTCAACCGGCCGCCGTTTTTCATTGCCTGGACGGCATTGAGGGTGAGATTGGTCACAACCTGCTTTATCTGGGTGGGATCGGCCGTAATACGGACGGGTTCGTCATATTGACGAACAATACTGATCCCCTCTTTGCAACAGCGGGATTCTAAAAAGGAAATACTGCTATCTATCAATTGATTCAGTTCAAATGTCTCTTTTGACAGTGAAGACTGCCGAGAAAACTCCATCAGTTTCTTTATTATCTCTCTGGAGTAAATGACACAGTCTTCAATTCTCTTAAGGTCGATTTTGGCCTGATCAGGCAAATCAGACAATTTTAATGATAATTGAGCCAGACCAAGGATGTTGCCTAATGGCTCATTCAGCTCATGCGCCACTCCGGCGGAAAGCTGCCCGATAGTCGCCAGCCGGTCTGAATGTAAAAGCTGCTGCTGAATAATACTCCGGGTTTCATCGTCTCTGTGTTTTTTTAAATAGAAGCTGATAATATTTGCAATCCCTTTTATCAGGTTTCTTTCTTCAATAAGAAACGGTTTGGTTGCTTCCGTTTCCAGGCTGCGATCATAGAACACCTCTATTTTCCCAATGCATTGCCTGTCAAGAAATATTTCTTCAGCTTGAAATAAACCGGATTCAAAAAAACAGGCGGACAGGTAACACTTGTCATTGACGGTGATACGCGAACAGGCTTTTCCCGCGTACTGCCATCCATTGGGGATGATACGCGCAATTTTTTTAAGGGCCCTGTCCATATTCGTTTCAACAACCACAGACTGGGCGACTTGATACAGGCAATTGAGCTCTTTTATTCGTTCTTCTTCATTCCGGCAGACCCGTTTATACTCTGCATAGATTTTTTCCAGTTTTTCGTTTCGCTTTTCAAGTCTGTCAATGATCTGTTCCTTTGTCTCGGACCTGCTGCTGTTTGCTTCCATTTATTTTCTTTTATTCTTTTTGAAATTCATTCATCAGGCCGGATATCGATCACTCCGGTTTGATGTGAGAAAATACTCTGTATCGGCAAAAAGTCAATAGAATCAGGCCATACCCTGATCAAGTACGGCATCGGCCACTCGTCGAAACCCGGCAACGTTGGCGCCAAACACGTAATTGCCTTTTTTGTTGAATTCAACTGCCGTATCATAGCATTGGTCATGGATGTATTTCATGACCTGGTGGAGTTTTGTATCGACCTCTTCCTCGGTCCAGTTCATAAAATTAGCATTTTGAGCCATTTCAAAACATGAGCATGCAACACCGCCGGCATTGCATGCCTTGGCCGGTGCATATAAAACAGGTGCTTTTTCCAGAAATTCCATACCCGTCATCGTTACGGGCAGGTTTGCCCCTTCAACTATATATTTGGCATCGTTTTTTACCAGGATTTTTGCATCAGAAAGATCAAGCTCATTCTGGGTCGCACAGGGGATCGCTATGTCACAGGGGACCACCCATGGCCGCTGGTTTGGATAAAATGCTGCATTATATTTATCAGCATAGTCTTTAACTCGGTCATTGCCACTGAGTCTCATTGCCAGCATATAGTCGACTTTATCTCCTACGATACCATCCGGGTCATGGATAAAACCATCAGGCCCGGAAAGTGTAATCACTTTTCCTCCCAGCTCATTTATCTTTTTTACAACGCCCCATGCAACATTTCCGAAACCGGAAATCGAAACGAGCTTGCCTTTTATGCTGTCATTGATATTTTTCAGCATTTCTTCAGCAAAATAGACCACCCCATACCCTGTGGCCTCAGGTCTTAAACAGCTCCCACCCCAGGCAAGGCCTTTCCCTGTCAGCACACCTTCAAATGACTTGGTGATCCTCCTGTACATACCAAAAAGGTACCCTATTTCACGTGTTCCCACACCGATATCTCCTGCAGGAACATCAGTTGAAGCGCCAATGTGTTTTGATAATTCCAGCATGAAACTCTGGCAAAAATTCATGATTTCATTGTCGGATTTACCCCTGGGATTAAAGTCTGACCCACCTTTTCCGCCACCAATGAGCAAACCTGTTAATGCATTTTTGAAAATTTGCTCAAACCCAAGGCATTTAATGATGCTCAGCGTTACCGATGCGTGGAAACGAAGTCCTCCTTTATAAGGGCCTAATACATTATTGAACTCAACACGATGCCCTGTATTGATTTGAATCATTCCCTGATCATCCTTCCACGGTACTCTGAAACTGATTGATCTATCTGGTTCCACAAGCTGTTCAAGTATTCTGTTTTTCTGATATTCCATATTGGAATCGAGAACCGGTGTAATAGATTTAAAAACTTCTGTAACCGATTGGATATACTCTTTTTCCCAGGGATATTTTTTCCTGAGCATGCCTATCACATTTTCTGCATATTTATTCATTTGCTGCTCCTGATCCGTTATCTGTATTCTTCGCAATTGATTACATCAACCCCTGCTTTACGCATACCACAGGTATCATTATTTTCGCAGTTACTGCAGATATCTGGTGCCGAATGCTCCTGACAATCTGTTTTGGTACAAAGATGTGCGACACTGCATTGCCGATCAAGAGGCCCGTCACAAGAGAACTCTTCACAAAAAATAATGGTTTTTGTTTGATTTATCCGATAGCTGCATCCTTCAGCATTCGAACAATTGGTGCAAAGGTCTGCTGATTTTATAAAATTGGTCATGTCTTGCTCCTAAGTTAATATAAATTGATTCCTGGTTCTATTTAGAGCAAATGACATGCCAATCGGTATATTTCTAAAAACGCTTAAATTACAATATATTATATGAATATAAGAATATTTACCGGTTCTTTAATGATGGACAAATTCCATATATATAGAGATTATCCATGGAATTTTATTAAATCAGAAGGGATCTCATTTTCTTATCGTTGACCCGCATTTCTTGACAATTCCAAACAGATTCCATATTGTAAAAAAACAGGCTTTCTGTAATAAAATGACAGTACATCTGTATGTTCATATCTTCATGCAGACGTAAAATCAATAAAGAGTCTATTTCATGAAAAATTGCAGGTCATGCGGCCAGATCCTTTCTGAAAAAATAAATATATGCCCGGCCTGCGGCCATCGCATCGCAGAGAGGTTAAAAACCATTGATGATTACAAAGTTCTTGAAATCATTCATGAAGGTTATTCCTCCCTTGTGGTCAAGGCGGTTAAAGGGGAGAACTCAGCCCCTGTTACCATAAGGCTGTTCACAGACGAATCCGGTGTGGACGACACGGTTGCCAAAAGACTTATGGCAGAACTTGAAGAGCTGAAAAAACTGCCGGCTGAATGTTTTGTAGCCCATTATGCCATTAAAAAAAGCAGTGACGGACATTGGTACAGGGTCAGCGAATGGGTGGAAGCAGAGGACTGGGGTTCTGTTTTCATGTCCGGCCGGTTCCATGACCAGAGAAGGCTGGTCAAGCTGTTTTACAACATCGCATCAGCCCTTGATCTTCTGCATAGGCATGATCATTTCATGCCATACCTGATCCTTGAAGATGTCCTGATCCCGGCAAACCCGGATGATGACCTCAATGTCAAGATCAACTATAAGCTTTCAAGATTCCTCAATGCCAGGGCCACACACCACGGCCCCATGCTCGAAAGGCTCCTGGAATGCCATCCTGATATCGTGAATAAGAGAGCCATTGATTTTCGAAGCGGCATCTGGTCCCTTGGGAAAATATTCCTGGAAATTTTAACTGCTGATCCCGACCTCAAAGAGTTTACCTTGAAAACGGCCGAAGCAAGAGGAATTGATCCGGAACTTGCGGTTCTTATCAAGGTCATGCTGTCCGATGACCCGGACTTAAGACCCCAGACCATGGAAAAGGTTGTTGCTGCACTGTCCCGGCTTCTGGATCATCTGCACTATTCAGATGCCGATATTCCGGTTCCAAAGAAAAAGCACAAGGTCATCAATGAGCTGAAATGGATGAAAAAAGTAATTTTCATGCTCATTTTCATGATTCTTATAATGATTGCCGCCGCAGGCATTTCATGGGTTTCCCTGAAATCCGATACACGCCGGGAGGAAACCGTTCTGTCTGATTTTGTCGAATCCCACGCAGGCTCCGTTGCCTTTGTGATGGTAGAATACAAGCTGTCGGAACAAGGGCGGACCCTGTTTCGAAACAAGGTGGAAGGAACTGCGTTTCTTGTGGATTCGGAAGGTTATCTCATCACCAACCGTCATGTTGCCTGCCCGTGGCTGGATGATATCTCACTCTTCAGGGCATATAACCATTACAGCCAGCTCACAAAAAATATAATCTTTGATTACCGGATGTTTTTATGGTTTGAAGGGGCCAGGGCCTTTAACCGCCTGGCCGCATTTCAGAACAGCTCGGAATTGTCGGATCTGTATGATCTTTCATCCGCTTACAGCACCGGCGGGGCCGGAAATTTAAAAATTGCCGGTATCCCCAGATCTTCGGCAAAACCCTATGAACTGATCAAATCCCCTTTTATCAATGATTTTGCCGTGCTGAAAATAGATAAACCACCGGAAGGCCTAAAACCCCTGCCCCTTGAAACCAGGATTAAAGCCGAAGATATCAAACGCCTTTCTCCTGTTGTGATCCTGGGGTTTCCCCTAGGAAACCAGACCCAGTACGACAGGATCAACACCAGTATAACAAGAGGGCATGTCAGAAGGACTTCAAGAGACATCATCCAGGTGGATTCCTCCATCTATAAAGGCAACTCAGGCGGACCTGCCGTCAGCTCGGACGGCAGGGTCATCGGTATTGCATCCGGTGTGGTAACGGATCTAAACAGCGGGAGTTTTACCGGCAGTACGCCTTTATCGGATTTCGGCCTTATCCTGCCCATTTCAAAGCCGGCCAGGTTTATTGAGCTGATAAAATCAGGACAGCCCCATTGGGACGGGGTTCTTGATTTTTCACTGCCCTCAAAACTTGAAAAAATCACGGATATTGCCCTTGAAAACAAATTTGAAAAAGCTGCCGATCTGTCTGAAACCATGCTGAAGACTAGCAATGACCCAACCTTGCTTTTTGCTTCAGCCATGATGAATTTTTGTACGAATAAATTTGACCAAAGCAGTTATTTTTTCAAAAAAATTTGTTCCATAGAACCGGAAAACAACACGTCAAGACTGATGCTCTATATCATGGCCTGGCTCTCGGGCAAGGATCAGCCCGATTCACTGACACGCAACCTGTTTGAACTTGACTGGTATGATACGGATGAATATTTGGGATATCTTGCCCATGTACTCAAAGACAAAAAAAGAATGGAAAAAAATGTCACAGATTATGAAAACCAATCTGAGAAAAGCTGGCGATTATTAATTGAAGGGCTTGTATCGGAAAAATCCAATGACCTTGACCATGCCAGGGATATGTTTGAACAATCCATCCTGACGTCAGATATCAATGACTGGGTCTATTTTCTATCCTTTTCAAGGCTGAACCGGATAGAGGACACCATGGGAAAACGCCTGAAAGACAAAAAGAATCACCAAAAGGATGTGGAAACCTTTATCCTAAGCGCAACAGACCATAGAAAAAAAGCAGCTGAATTCAAGGGAACCATCAGCGGGCTGGTTGAAGAATTTGAATCAGGAAAACTCAGTCATGAGGAAAATATTGAAATTTTAAAAAAATTGATGGACCTTGCGCCGGAAAACCTGACCATGCTGGGAAAAGCTGTCTTTTACCATGCTGAGAAAGGAGGCTGGCAACAAGCCATGGAATTGATCGATCTTTATTTCAGCCGTTCCCCCCGTGAAACAGGCCTTGGATTAAGCCTGGGGCTTCTCAAAGGAGAAATCCTGGCTGTTACAGGGGAAAAAAAAGCTTCAACCGAACATCTCAAAACCTATTTCAAAAACATCCATGATCCTTTTTATAAAGCCATTATCCGCCATATCCTGGAAAAAACCGGTGAAGACCTGTTAATCCGGCTTGCTGAAAAAAAGCCTGAAAAACTCATCACCCTCCACACTGCTCTAGGGTTGTGGGCTGAAAGCGAACAACATCCTGAAAATGCCGCCCACCACTACAGGGAAGCCTTAAGCACCTATCTTGACACCTGGAATGAATATTCCCTTTCCCTTAGCAGGCTCACAGAATTAAGAAAACCCCGGGAATGATCCGGTTTTTATTTTAAAGGCGCAATCTTGGCGGCATGATAAATACTTTGCGAAACCCTTCTTTAAGCGAGATGGCATTCTCAGGGCAAAACCGGGAGCAGACGCCGCATCCGAAACACGCACACTCATCCACCTTTGCCACACCCTCATCATTTATCTTAACGGCTTCTGTCGGGCATCGTTCCTCGCAGATTCCGCAACCGGTGCAGGCATTTGTATCAATAACAGACAAATGAAAAGTTGAATTTACCAATGGTGTAGTTCCGTTTCTCCAGAGGTTCATGGTGTCACAGCAATCCTTGCAGCAGTTGCAGATGCTGGTTTCCGGGCTGTTTTCCCTTGAGCCCGGGTGAAACGCCTTATGCACAAGACCTGAATCTTCAGCCTCTTTCATTATTGCACGCGCTTGTTCCTTTGTCACTGCTTTGGCAAACCCCTGTTCAACCGTGAACCTTGCAGACTTACCAAAAGTAAAACAGTTCAGTGCCGGCGCCTTTATTTTGCATGGATCACCGAGAAGGCTTCTTCGCTGGCGGCAGAAACAATATCCTACGGCAATATCATCAAATTTATAAATGATCTCCTCAACAGACTGACTTGGGAGAATATATTCATCCGGAACCGCCAGTGTCTTTTCCACCGGTATTATTTTAATGGATTGACCGTCCCGGGTTTTCCTTGCCGGAATAGTCCGGTCTATGGCCGGCATTTTTTCAAACAGGGGGATCAGGGCATCATAATTCTTCTGGGTCTGATCCCGAAGATCCCGGGTCATTTTTTCAAACAATTCTGCCAGTTCTTTTTCTTTATCCGTTCCTTTCAGTTCGCCCATGAACATATATTCCATGAGCCCGACCACCATAAAGGGGAGCAGCCTGAAAACCATCAGACCCGATGAATTGGGCTGATTGAAAATCAACCCCTTTTTTGCAAGACCAATGGCCAGTGTTTTCGCCTTTTCTTCGGAGAATCCGCTTGAAGCCGCCAGTTGTTCCAATGTCTGGGATGATGTTTCCCTGAAGGCATAAATGAGATCCAGTTCCTCTTCATGATCTCCCACAACACCATCAATAATGGCAATTGCCGTATCACTTAACGGGAAAGGAATCATTCCCTGTCTGCACACAATTTTTGTGGCTCTCTTTAATTTTTCATTTTTTTCAATTTTCATGGTTTTACCTTCCTTTTCTCCTGGCCGTAATTTTTCACTCAAAAACCAGGGCAATAAATTCACAAATGCATGCCGGCTTTAATATGGATTCAATTTCCAGTTCACAATTCCAGAATACCTTGATACCGGACTCACTGAAATCTTCAATCTTCCTGACACTGCAAACAAGTCTTAAACGGCTGTCAACCGGCACCGGATGTGGAAACCTGAGGTTATTCAGGCCATAGTTGACTCCCATGGTCATGCTTTTGATCAGAACCAGATCACCAATCATTGAAGAGATCAATGCCGCCGACAAAAATCCGTGGGCAATGGTTGACCTGAACGGCGATTCTTTTTTTGCTCTTTCAACATCAATATGGATCCACTGCCTGTCCAGCGTGGCAATGGCAAAGGCATTGATCATATCCTGGGTAACAGTGACCCATTCTCCTTTCGGAAGAGATTTTCCCAGTATTTCCCGGAATGCCACAAAATTTTCAAATTCCAGTGTTGCCATATTTTTTTTATATCCCCACGTGGTTAAAGATTTTTTTTAATAGGAATAAAATCCTTTGCCGGATTTTCTCCCTAAATGTCCGTTTTCCACTTTTTCCTCAATGATGCCGGCGTTGGAATACAGATGAATTTCCCCTGACGCTTCCATTGATTTTTTGATTCTCAGGACTGTGTCCAATCCGGCATTATCTGCAATCCTAAAGGGTCCGATATGCCACCCATACCCGAGACGCATGCCTGCATCGATATCTTCCGGGGTCGCGACCCCTTTTCCCACCAGCTCCTGGCATTCCCTGAATGCAGCCGCAAAAATCCGGTTCATCACAAACCCGGGGATATCTTTTGTTACGCCCACCGGATATTTGCCCAGTTTTTTGACAAAGCCCATCCCCTGCTGGAAGGCTTTTTCAGATGTCATCTCTCCTTTAACCACCTCCACCAGCTCCATCAGCGGGACAGGTCCGAAAAAATGCAGGCCAACAAACCGTTCAGGATGCTTTAAAGCCGATGCCAGCCGTGACACAGGAATGGAAGAAGTATTGGTTGCCATCAGGGTTTCATCTTCTATTTGCTGCTCCACATCGGCCAGGATTGTTTTTTTAAGGTCCTCATCTTCATATACAGCCTCTATGACCCAGGATATTTTTCTTTTGCTTTTAAACCCGGCTTCTATGCTTTGGGCAATTTCAAGGCGGTCCAAAACCGGTTCAGCCGATTCCTTTATCCCGCCCTTCTGGTGCAGTTTTTCAAGTGACACGGCCATATCGGCTTTTGCCTTTTCAAGCATTTCTTTTTTTGTATCCGTTAATATGACCCGGTAACCGCTCTGAATGCAGACCTGGGCAATCCCTGCGCCCATGAACCCTGCCCCGATAATCATCCCTGTTTCCATAAAAGGTCTCCTTTTATGATACGATTGGCAGTGTTGACCAGGACATTCACGGTGAACCCGAAATTTTTAAATCTCCTG
>MGTJ01000142.1 GCA_001799395.1 Desulfobacterales bacterium RIFOXYA12_FULL_46_15
AGGGTTTTCAGCTCGATTTTCATCTGCTCCCTCAGTTTCAGGTCCAGGGCGCCCAGGGGTTCGTCCAGGAGGAGGACGGCCGGTTCAAGGATCAGGCTCCGGGCAATGGCGACCCGCTGTCGCTGTCCGCCGGAAAGCTGGTCCACCTTTTTTTTTTCAAATCCGGGCAACCCTACGCGTTCAAGTATTTCAGCGGTTTTCTGCTGGATCACCGGGCGTTTTTCTCTTTTGCGCTCAAGCCCGAAGGCAATGTTCTGACCCACATTCATCATGGGAAAAAGGGCGAGATTCTGAAAGATCAGGTTCACGGGCCGCTTATTGGGCGGAATCCCGGCCATATTTTTCCCGTTGATTTCAATGACTCCGCCGGTGGGCTCAAAAAATCCGGAGATCATCCTCAGCAGGGTTGTTTTCCCGCATCCGGAAGGACCTAAAATAGAAAAGAATCTGCCTTTTTCCACATCAAAGGATACGGATTCAACAGCCGTAAAATCCTTGAAAGTTTTTGTGACATTGATAACTGAAAGATCTGTATACATGTCTGTTCCAGCCTGACCCCTGCCGGGCGGCAAGGGTCAGGTCAAGTTTTTATTTGGAGGCCTTCACCTTATCCAGGATCATGCCTTCCATGGATTCCAGCTTGTCAGGCACGGGCGGATACCATTTGATATTGTCAATGTCTGCATCGGAAAAACATCTTTCAAAATGGGCCTTGACCTTTGCATCGGCCAACTGGATGGCCCCTTTGGAGGCGGTTCCGGTTTTTTCAAGGTTGGTAAAGACGGCTGCGTTTTCCGGTTTGAGCATAAAATTGATCCATTTGTAGGCAGCCTCGGTATTTTTTGCCTTGGCAGGAATGGCAAAGGTGTCGATCCAACCCATGGCGCCGCTTTTGGGGGCCACAAAATCAATGTCCGGATTTTCTTCATGGAGCTTCCATCCGCCGTTGTCCCAGGCCATGGCCACGTATATTTCATTGGCGCGCATGGACTGGAGCAGGGCATCCCCGTTGGACCAGTAATTCTGGACCAGGTCCTTTTTGTCGATCATCTCCTGGCCGATCTTATCCATGAGGGCTTTATAGGCAACAGAGTCAGAATATTTGGCAAAAGGGTCATTACCCGTGGCAAAGGCAAGGGCGATGAGGGTGGGCCGTTTCAGGCGGTAGCTCACCCGCCCTTTATAGGCGGCATTCAAAAGGTCTGTATAGTCTGAGGCCGCAGGCGCAAGCTTCTTATTGACTACAAGCCCGTCCGTTCCCCAGCAGAACGGCACGGCATGGGCCACGCCGTCCACTGTGGTGTTCTTTTTCACAGCGTCCAGCATGGTGGTGATGATCTGGTCTGCATTGATTTTTGAAAAATCAATGGGCTGATAAATTTTGTATTCTGCCTGAACCGAGGAAATCCTGTCCTGGCTGGGCTGGGCCAGATCAAAGCCTGCGCCCCGGGTGGCGCGGAGTTTTGCAATCATTTCTTCATTGTTGGTAAAGGTGACCTTTACCTCAATGCCGGTTTCCGCTTTGAATTTGTCAACCAGGACCGTGGGTGCATAGCCTTTCCAGGTCAGCAGTTCAAGAGTTTCAGCCGATGCCGGTGCTGAGAGAAAACAAACACCTGTGATAATGGTCATGAACAGACCGATACTTTTTTTAAACATTTGCTCGCCTCCTTTTTGATTTGATAAATATCACACTCATTTCATACCTTTGACTATAAATCAAGAAAATCATCAATATTTCACACTGTAATAGAACACGTCATCAATATCAATGGATATTTTGATGTTTTCATCTGAGGACCATGCAAAACCACATCCGGCAGATCAAAAAATCCGTGATAGAATATTCGTATTCTTCAGCCAGGGTGAGACAATGGTTCTAAAAATGAATGGACCTGAGAGCCGAATCAACAATACCCGGTTTTGAATAGTGTTGGTATGCTTTATCAAATACTCCTGGAAATTTTCTGGTATGGGATAATTATACTTGAGTGCGAAATTTTAACCTTTTACGCTTCAATTAGGCTATTGAATCTTGATCGCGCATAATAATGAAACTGCAATTAGGAACTCTCCAGCCACGTAACTTCAATTTTAAATTTTTTTCTAAATCTTGCTTTCCTTGAAATACTACATAACTTAAAAACATCAAATGTCAGTTAAACTCGTATCAATATTTCCAATACATGTAAATATTTTATAATCAAAGGGATCTTTCTGAAATTATTTTTGGGGGACGAATTTTTTCACGCCGTTGAAACTTATGACTAACTTTGCAACAATTGTTAATTCTTCGGCTGCTTAACCATTCAAGACGTATGTGTAACTCAGGCCATCATCTTTACCGGTTACCCAAAACCATATCCTTGACAGGTATATCATCACCTATAAATATATCTTGACGGCGGGAATTTGAAGGGCTTAATATAAACGCTTCATTTTAAACAATAAAATTAAGGAGTACGGTCATCATGCTGCTGGAAAAAAAAATAGGATTTATTGGTTGCGGAAATATGGGAGAAGCCCTGGTCAGCGGGCTGGTTCTTTCCGGGGCGGCCAAACCTGAAAATATAATCTGCTCGGATATTTCCGAAGATCTTCTGGAAGCTGTCAAGAAAAAATACGGGGTTGTAACAACCACAGACAATATTGAAGTAGCCCGGGAATCCGAAATCATCGTCTATGCTACAAAACCCCAGATTCTCGGCAAGGTGTTAAAAGAAACCGCAGTTGCCCTGGATACGTCCAAGCTGATTATTTCCATTGCCGCAGGAGTGCCCCTGGCTGCCATTGCCTCAGGGCTTCATAAGGAATTGAGGCTGATCCGGGTCATGCCCAATATCTGTGCTTTTGTAAAAGAAAGCGCCACTGCCATTGCAGCCGGCGACTATGCCACAAAAGAGGATATAAAGCTTGCAAGGGCTATTTTCGATTCTGTGGGCAAAACCGTCTTTATCCAGGAAAATGTCCTCATGGATGCCTTTACAGGCCTGAGCGGCAGCGGCCCTGCCTATATATTCATCATTGTGGATGCCCTGGCTGATGCAGGGGTTAAAATGGGGTTATCCAGAAAAGATTCTTTATTTTTATCCACCCAGACGGTTCTGGGCGCAGCCAAACTTTTGATGGAATCCAAAGAACATCCGGGCCAGCTTAAAGACCGGGTGGCTTCTCCCGGAGGGACTGCCATTGCCGGTATTCACACCCTGGAGCAGGGAGGTCTGAGGACCACCCTGATCAACGCCGTGGAAGCAGCCAGTAAGCGGTCAAAGGAACTGGGTGAAATGATGGTCAAAGATTTCATGGAAAATAATAAATAAAAAGACTTGAAAACCACAACAACCGGATGGGAGTTTTCGTTTTTGGAAAAAAGATTCAAATATAATATTTCCATCAAGACCTTTTTTACAAAACTGGTCATTTGGCTGGTCAATAAAATAGATTTTGTAAAACTTGTTGAAACAATTTTTCTTTCCAATGCAGGGAAAACTCTTGCCTCGCAATTTTCAGCTCTGCCGGAAAGCTGGGGAGCAGCCGAAAATATAAGCCGTATGGCCGTTGACCTCACCATGGCCCAGTTGAAAGAGGAGGGACAGCAACCGGAAAAACAAGATATAGAAAAACTGATCCGGGAGATTGAAATTCGATATGACCGGAAAAAGCATATCCATACTGCAACTGCCCTGGCTCTTTTGTTCAACCGGGTCTTTGAACACCAGGATCCGGCCCTGCCGTTTACATCTCAAAACGGCAGGGATCTGGCTCACCTTGGCAAACTCAAAGAATACCGGGAAAAAGGACTTGGGGTTGTCTATCTGATCAATCATTCCTCCCACCTGGATGAATTCCTTGTGGATATCCTGTGGCAGCATCTGGGACTTGGCCTGCCGGTATTTGCCGCCGGTCAGAACATGATGACCATCAAAAGCATTGCATCGCTGTTAATGGTCGGCTCTTATGTGGTTCTGCGCCAGGGCGCAAGCAGGCACCAGATGTCGGCATTGTATAATTATTGCCGGGCCGTCAGCAAGGCGGGCGAACAGCAGGGTATTTTTCTTGAAGCCTGGAGAGGCGGCGCAAGAAGCAAGGACGGAAGCCTGCGTTACCCCAAAAGGCTGGTTACCTTAAGGGGAGCCATTGACGTTGATACCGATCTTGTAATTCAACCCATAGCCCTGTCGTTTTCCGCAATTCCTGAAGATCTCCCCCTGTGCTCACGGAAAAGCCCGGTCAGTTGGATCAGGGGGCTTGGATTTTTCAGAACCCTCTTCCGGATACCCTTTCACCCGAAGACCTTTTTATGGAAATCGGCCGAAAACCTTTACGGACGCGCCTATATCTCAGTACCCGAGCCCTTTCTTCTCAGTGGATTAAAAGAAAAGCACAAACTCGACAAAAGCGGCCTCCATCTGGATGAATTTGTGGCATTATCCTCCATTAAACAAATTGCAAAATCTAAAAAAATAATGTCCGGCCAGATAACGGCCCTGGGGCTCCTCAAAGCCAGGAAAAAAGGGAATATCAATATCATTGATTCGGTTAAAACCGAAATGGATGCTGTCCGGGACTACCATTTGCAGACATTCGGCACCAAGCCTGATTTTGAAGACTTTATCCTGCGGCATTCGGTAAAAGATGTAGTTGCCGACGGTCTTGGCATGCTTGCCAGAAGAAAGGTCATCAGAAAATGGCGCAAAGATAAAAACGGGTATCCCCTTGTCATTGACGAAAAAGCACTGTCGTTCTATGCCACCCACGCTGACCGGCGGTTATACTCCCCAACGGCCGACCAGAACATTGTCGTGGTCGGGGCAGGCAACTGGGGGTTTGCACTTTCATCCCTCATCGGCAACCGGATTCTGGAAGATAAAAAATACAACAATGCCGGCCTGACCCTCTTTGACCCCTGTGTGGCAATTGCTGAAGAGATGGGAATGAACCGTAACGGGCCCGGCCGGTTTTCAGAAAATCTCCTGCCTAAAAACTGTTTTGTCACCAGTGATTTTTCAAGTGCATTCAGAAAAGCAAGCGAAGTCGTCATTGCCTGTAACCCGGTTGATTTTGAAAAAAACCTCAAAGGGATTTTAAGCGTATCCGAACAGCCCTTTAATGTATTGATCTCGACCCGGGGCTTTATACCGGATAAAGACACCCTTCCTTATCTGTCTGCAATTGACCTGGTAAAAGAATCCGGAAGAAAAGATGTAAAACTCTTTACGCTGACCGGCCCTGTTGATCCCCGGGGTCTTGTAGACGGGACTTTGATCAAAGGAGTCCTGGCCGGCCTTGACGATGGAATGGAAGCACTTTCCGACCTGTTTGACACCCCTTTTGTGGAATCTTTTATTTCACATGATCCTGTGGGTGTAGAAACAGCTGACATTCTGTCCAGGGTTTATGCTGTCTGGCTGAATTATGCTGAAAGCGCAGGGTTGATTCAAAACAGTGTAGAAACAGGGTATCTCATGGCCCAGGCGGCTGATGAGGCCTGTGCACTGGCAATCCACCTGGGAGGCAGCTCAAGGACTTTTGAAGCCGGGAGTATTCCATGGACCGCAACCCTTACATCCCTATATCTTGAAGGATTATGGAAGGAATTTGGTCAGAAGGCGGGAACGGAAAGCAAAAAAGGCCGGTCGCCCGGAAAAATTCTGTCCAGAATCCATAAGCAATATGGAGATGACGGGGTCCAGTTGCAGGCTGTCCTGGATATGGAATCCGCACTCAGATGTGCCGGACAATACAACCTTGAAATGCCTGTACTGTCCAAAGCGGTTCAGAGTTTTAAAAGTGGCGGTTATACAGGGGCTTAAACTTCAAGTTCCTTTTTCAGCCATTCCCGCACTTTTCCTTCAACTGCATAAACGCCCTTATACCGGCCGATTCCTTCCATGAATTCAGCTTCAAGATTTTTCGGGAGTTCAAAATTGCCAAGGTCTTCGGAATCAAATCCTCTTCTTCTCACAAGTGTCAGTACAGGCGGTTTCTTCCATGTATTGATGACAAAATATACGGTTTCATTGCTGTTGTCCCTGGAATTATAATAGGCCTGGGATCTTAAAGGGCCCCATTCCAGGTGAAGCGCAATGGCTTCTTCCGGTGTCATGTCCCAGTCCACGGAATTAACAAGGTTAAAATCTTTTTTGATGTCTTTAAGGCTGCTCATATGCTTCTCCTGTAATCATGTAAAAACCGGCATTCCTGTGAACACCTGTTGCAAAGGCCGTGCCTGGATTTTATTGGTCTTGGGGACAGACCTAAAACGCTGAAACAGGACAGGTTTTAAAAAAGGGGAGACATGAATAAAGAGCGGGGCGATACAAAAATGAGACAGAATGATCGAGACACAACCGTATCGGTTATCCGGCTTTCCCTGGATGCTGCTGTAAATCTTCCTTATTCTTTTCGTTTTTTTTCTTTCCGCATAAAGGCATGGTATTTTTCCACCCATGCAAGCAGCTTTTTCGGCGCATGCACTCTTTTCCATACCCCTGCAGCGTATTTGTTGGCTTCTGCCATGGTGGGATAAATATGAATGGTTCTAAGGATCTTTTCCAACCCTATTCCATATTTCATTGCAAGCACAAACTCGGCAATAATGTCTGCTGCATGATGCCCCACAATGGTCACGCCCAGTATCCTGTCCTTTCCCGGAACAGTCAATACCTTTACAAATCCGTGATCTTCCGAATCCGTAATGGCCCGGTCAAGATCATCCATGCCGTATTTGACCATCTCATAATTCATGCCAAGCCGAATGGCATCGGTTTCGTTCAGCCCCACCCTTGCCACCTCAGGATCTGTATAGGTAGCCCATGGAATAGTATGGTAATCCGCGGGGAATTTTTTAAACCGGCCGAAGAGGGCATTGACTGCTGCATACCAGGATTCATGGGCTGCGGTATGGGTGAACTGGTACCGGCCGTGGACGTCACCGCTGCAAAAGATATTGGGAAAATTGGTCTGTAAAAATTCATTGGTTTCGATGCCTGAATTTTTATCCGGTACCACGCCTATCTCTTCAAGCCCGAATCCCCTGACATTGGGTTTTCTGCCCAGGGCGATCAGGATCTCATCAAAAGCGACCCTGATTTCATTGCCCTGATGATCACAGATGAGTTCTTTTTCTTCCCCTGATATCCTGATTTCCTTTGCCCCATGATTCAGAAGAACGGTTATCCCTTCTTTTCGGAATCTTTGCAATACGATTGAGGCTGCATCCGGGTCTTCCTTTTTCATGATCCCATCGCCCCTCTGGACAAGGGTCACTTCAGCGCCCAGACGCGAAAAGCATTGGGACAGTTCACACCCGATGGGTCCGGCCCCCAGCACGACCAGCCGTTTCGGCAGGGTCCGGATATCCCAGAGGGTATCCGAAGTCAGGTATTTTATCTTTTCCAGGCCTGGAATTTCTGGGACCAGCGGGTTTGCACCGGTGGCCACAATAATGTTCCGTGTGGTCAGAAGCCTGCCGTTCACTTCCACCTCAAAGGGGGAAATAAGTTTTGCCCGGCCTTTGATGCAGTCCACACCCAATCCTTCATACCGCTCAATGGAATCATGGGGCTCCACTTTTTTGATAATGGATTGAATCCTGTCCATGACTTTTGCAAAATCAATATCCACCGAGGCATTATCAAGCCCGAACTCTTTGGCCCTTTGCACACGGGAGATCAATTTGGCAGCGGCAATCAGGGCCTTGCTGGGCACGCACCCGGTATTCAGGCAGTCACCTCCCATGCGGTCCGCTTCAATAAGGGCAACCTTTGCCTTGACCGCAGCAGCAATATAGGACGCCACAAGCCCGGCTGATCCGGCCCCGATCACGACCAGGTTATAATCAAACCGCTTTGGCTCTGCAAACCTTGAATAGGCCTTTTTCCGACGGATAAAAGCTGTGACCCCCTTGGCAATGAAAGGGAAAATTCCCAGAAGGGCAAAGGAGAACATAAGCCCTGGCGATAATATCCCGGATGCTGACTCGATTTTTGCAAGCTCTGTTCCGGCATTGATATAGACAATGGTTCCCGGGAGCATCCCGGCCTGGGAAATGAAATAAAAAACCCGGGTTCGGATGGGAGTCAGCCCCATGGCAAGATTGATCAGAAAAAAAGGGAACAACGGCACAAGCCGAAGGGTAAAAAGATAAAACCCGCCTTCTTTTTCAACTCCCTGGTTGATGGCCGCCAGCTTTGATGAAAATTTATGCTGGACCCAGTCCTTGAACAGATACCGTGAAAAAAGAAAGGCAAGGGTTGCACCCATGGTGCTGCTAAAAGATACAAGAAGTGTCCCGTAAAAAAGACCGAACAGGGCTCCGCCGGCCAGGGTCATGATAACTGCTCCCGGAAGGGACAGTGATGTGACAAGAATATAAATGCCCATATAAGCTGCCATGGTCAGGGCTTTATGCTGGTCATAGGATGACTTGAAATCATCCAGTGTATTTTTAAGATACTCAAAGGAAAAATACTGATCCAGCCCAAGGATGAAAAAAACTAACACCAGGATCAAAACCATGACCAACAGGATGAATTTAAGACCGACAGTTTTTTTCATTTTTCAGGGTTTC
>MGTJ01000143.1 GCA_001799395.1 Desulfobacterales bacterium RIFOXYA12_FULL_46_15
CCCTTATCCGTAATCTTCAGGCGTTCCAGGACTTTTTTGCCATTGATCATAGAGCTGTGGCCGATGTGGGAGGTTTTAAAATTTCGAGCGGGAAAAGCCCCGACTTCATTGATCCAGTCCGTGATACCGGCAGTTCCTTCAGGTGTCCAGCCTTTGAACCCGGGTTTTTCAGAAACCTTTCGAAAGGCTTCTTTTCCCAGGGCAAAGGCTTTTTTGACATCAGCGGCCAAGATGCTCCCGGTTCCCTTCACTGCCACGGCTTTGATATTTTTTGACCCCAGGACAGCGCCCATCCCGGTTCGCCCGGCCTGGCGACCAAAATCATGGGAGATGCAGGCAAAATTCACTTTTTTTTCTCCGGCAGGTCCGATGGTCAGGATCTGGAAGTCTTCACCCAGGTCCTTTTTCATCATTGCTTCACAGGTCAGTGCACCTTTGCCCCAGTATGCTGCGGCAGGTCTGATGTCAATTTTGTCATCCTCAATGAAAACAAAACTGGGCGTTTCGGCTTTTCCGGTGATGACAACCATGTCATACCCGGCATATTTCAGGGCCGGGCCGAAATGCCCGCCCATGTTTGAATCTGCATATCCGCCCGTGGCAGGGGATTTTGATCCGAAATGGGTTTTTCCGCTGGCCGGAAGAAAATGGCCGGACAAGGGTCCTGTGGCAATGATAAAAAGATTGTTTTCATCAAAGGGATGGGTGCCGGGGGGCAGTTCCTCATAAAGGGTTTTGGCCACAAACCCCCTTCCGCCAATGAATTCCACGCACATTTTTTCCGGCAGGATGTCTTTGACAATCTCCCGGGTAGTCAGGTTTATCCTCAGGATTTTTCCTGCATAGCCGAACATTATTGACACTCCTTTGCAATATCTTCACAGGAAAAGAAAATGGCTTCCCTGGGGCAGGCCAGGACGCATTCGCCGCAGAGAATGCATTTGGCCGGGATGCCGGTTTCAGGCTGAATGATCATGACATTCCGGGGACACGCTTTTACACAGTCATGGCAGGCAATGCAGTCTGCTTCATGGATCCTCAAAACGCCATCTTCAAGGACAATGGCATCCACGGGGCAGGCCTCGGCACAGGCGCCGCACTGATCACAGACATGGATATGATAATCGCCGGGTGAGGGGAAACGTCCTTCAATCCTGAGCAATGCCCTGGACGGGGCAATCAGGAGAAAATTGGCTATGCTGCAAGCCAGTTTGCAGGCCCCGCAGCCTGAGCATTTTTGATGGTGCAATATTAAATTCATGATAATAATCCCATATGACACTGTTTATTCAAGCAACCCGGCCCTAAAGGCCTTAAGATATCTCATGCAGTAATCATCTTTTCCGGCCAGGGCTTCGGCTGAGATGATGGCTGTGATCATGCCTTTGTCCAGGGGATTGATAATGGCGCCGTCCAGCCCCTTTAAAATGGCCTGGATCATGAAGGCCCGGTTCAGATGCTTTCTGGATGGCAGGCCATAGGAGATATTGGACAGGCCGCAGGCCGTGTGGATGCCTTTAAATTTCTGGGTCAGGGCCTCAATGGTATTGATGAATCCTGTCCCATAGGTTTTATCCACGGACAGAGGCTGGACCAGGGGGTCTACAAAGATATTTTCAATGGGAATATTATTTTTTTGCAGTCCGTTAACCAGTTTGTCTGCAATCTTAAGCCGGTCATCCACTGTCACCGGCATTCCCTCATCACTCATGCACAGGGCCACCACTTTCAGATCCGTACCCGCGATAACGGGCAAAAGATTGTCATACCGCTCTTTTTCCAGGGATATGGAATTGATCATGGCGACTCCCTTGTGAACCTTGAGAGCCGCCTCAATCGCCTTTGGATCGGGGCTGTCAATGGCGCAGGGGAGACTCACGGCCTCCTGGACGGTTTGAACCAGCCATGTCAGACAGGCGGTTTCCCTGTCGACAAAGATGCCGGCATTGACATCAATATAATCGGCCAGATGGTCTGCCTGGTCCAGGGCCATTTTCCGGATGGTTTCCTTGTCTTCGGATTGAATTGCAGCAGCCACTGCTTTTCTGCTGGCATTGATGAGTTCACCGATGATGATCATGTTTTCTCCTTCAATTTTTTGGCTTAGCCCTGCAATTGTTTTGCCAGCCGGCTGGCAGAGCCTGCATCGGACGCATATCCGTCCGCCCCGATCCGGTCCGCAAATTCCTGGTTCACCGGGGCTCCGCCTATGATGATTTTGACCTTGTCCCGCAATCCGCTTTCCACAAGCGCATGGATGGTCTGCTGCATCATGGGCATGGTGGTGGTTAAAAGTGCGGAAAGGGCCACAATATCTGCCTTGTTTTCCTGGACAGCCTTTACAAAGGCTTCCGGAGACACATCCACACCCAGATCGGTGACCTTAAACCCCGCACTTTCAACCATCATGGACACCAGGTTCTTCCCGATATCGTGGAGATCCCCTTTTACGGTTCCAATGACAATATGGCCGGCCGAACTCATATCCTCTGCGCTGAGAAAGGGTTTTAAAATTTCAACGGCTGTGTTCATGGTTTTTGCAGACATCAGAACTTCCGGGATAAACATATCCCCGCTCTGCATTTTTTCCCCCACAATATCCATTCCTGCAATGAGGCCTGTATTCAGTATATCCGCTGCCGGGGCTCCCTGATCCAGTGCTTTTTGAACGAGGCGGCAGACCTTGTCGCCATCTCCGGATATAAGGGCTGTTGTAATGTCTGATAAGTCCGTCATTCTTTTCTCCTTGTTAAAGTTTATATAAAGGTTCTTTTTTTTGTTCAAATTTTTAAGACGTCTCTGCAGTATCGGATGCTTTTCATGACCGCATCATATTCCTTCTGCCTCGCTGTTTCAGGTCCGTCCGTGCCGGAATCCCATTCCACTTCAATATTGATCCTTTCCATGGATGATGTTGTTTTGAAAATTTCAAGGGCGCGTAAAAGATCGATATCCCCGTCACCGCAGGCAACGCCTGTAAACCTGCATCCGAACTGGTCCCGCTGGATACTGTGGTCGCAGAAATGATTGGTAAAGGATCTGGGGGCCAGCATTTCAATGGCAGTCATGGGATCTTCCAGGACCATGACGGAATTGACCGTGTCCACACAGGCGCCCACCAGGGGGTGATTGATTCTGTCAATGAGCCAGAGGATTTCGCTTGCATAGGATTCCGTGTGATTCTCAAAGGCAAGCCGTATGCTTTTATCTTCTGCAAGGGGCAGGGCTTTTTGGGTTAATAGGGCGATATGTTCGAGCTGTCTCATGATATCCGGGTGATGCCGGCCGGCGCAGAGGGGCCGGGTGCGCCGCAGGTCCAGGCTGACTTTGGCGATATCCGATCCCAGGGTATGGGTAATCCATAGACCTTGTTCCAGGGTGTGGGTAAGTCTTGGATCAAACTCTTCATCCAGGGAAAAATTGTATTCAAGGTACAGGCCATGGTCTTTTGCAGCATCTCTGATGGCTAAAAGCCTGGATTCACCGGTTGATTCGCAGTCCACTGCCGTAATGTGCAAACCGTCAAGCCCGGTGTCTGCGGCTAAGTCCATGAGACTGAAAATATCCATCACCCGTGGCCAGGAAAGTTCATGGCCACCCCAGTTCTGGCCCATGCCGTGCAGATGAAAGCTGTAGGTATGTAGTCCCAGTAACATATCAATCTCCTTTTTATGCATTCCGGACGGATTTTATATAATGGTCCAGTTCCTTACGCATTTCAGGGTCCATGGAGGGTTCCGTATATTTTTCAAGGAGTTCCTTGTATTTGGCATTGGCCCGCTGTTCCATGGTCAGGCTTCCTTTTTTATGCCAGTTGCTGTAATTATCCCGTTCTTCCAAGACCGGTGCATAGAGTTCCTGCCGGAAATGTTTGAAAGTATGCATATGGGTCAGATATTCACCGCCTGACCCGACCTCCCGGATTACATCCAGGGCTAGTTTTTCCGCGGTGATCTCTTCACCCCGTTTAATCCGTTTGCACATGCCGCAGATTTCGCTGTCGATCATAAATTTTTCATAGGAGGCGGTAATATATCCTTCAAGGATACCGGCGGAATGAAGTACAAAATGAATGCCGCTCAGGGTGGCCATCATCATGCTCATCATGGATTCATAGGCAGCCTGGGAATCCACGGTTTTTGAATCGGTCAGGGCCCCTCCCCCCCGGACCGGAAGGTTGTAAAACCGTCCCATCTGGGCCGTAGCAGCCGTATTTACCGCCATTTCCGGGGCACCGATGCTCAGGGTGCCGTATCGCATGGCAGATGCTGAAGATGACCCTGCAAAAATAACCGGGGCCCCTTCACGAACAAGCTGAGTCAGGGTGATGCCGGCCAGAATTTCGGCATTCTGTACAATCAGGGTGCCTTCCATGGTCACCGGACCTGTGGCGCCTGCAATGGTTAAAGAGGAAATCAGCTGGGGCATGCCGGCTTTGGCATATTCCATGATGGCCCCGCACATTTTATCGTCAAATCCCAGGGGGGTAAGGGAGCACAGGATGGAGACAAAGGGCGGTTTTTTAGCCATTTCTTCCCGGCTCCCAAATACAATGGAGGCCATTTCCATGGCCTCAATCGCATCTTCAGGACCGGTTCCCGCACCCATAAAGGGTTTGTCAGACAATACCATGGATGAATAAAGCCTTTCCGCATTGCGGTGAGAGATCGGGATATCATTGGGTTCCGTCATCATGCCGCCGGTGATGTCCAAATATGGAACGGCATGGGCCAGTTTCACAAAATTGTTATAGTCCAAAAGCGTGCCCGGCCTTCGGCCCTTATCCATATCATTGACAAACGGAGCACCGTAGCAGGGGATAAACGCTATATGATCCCCTCCGACCACAACATTTTTTTCAGGATTTCTGGCATAAAGGGTGAATTGGGAAGGCGCTTTCCTGATTTGTTCCTCAACCAGTTTTTTAGGGAAAAACACCCTTTGCCCGTCAATCTTACACCCGGCCCGGGCTAAAAGGTTTCTTGCAGGTTCATAAGTAAATACGAGTCCGGTTGTTTCCATTGTGGTCAGCGTTGCTTCATGAATCCGTACAAGCTCTTCTGCTGAAAAATACGAAAAAAATCCCATGGCCCTTCTCCCTTGGTTTGATATTGTTGTTGCCTGAAATATGGTATTGGCATTGGAAATTTGCATGATCCATGCCATAGCTCCGGTATATTGTGCGATTGTTAATATATCTATTGATTTAAAGTAGTTATATTTATAATTGAAAATTTTTTATAAGAAAAAATGTTAAATCCAGGGATAAAAATCAAAAATTTTTTATTTTTCTTGCCTTTTTCTTTAAGCTTAGGCATCTAATGGGAATCGGCAGGTGTAAAAGCGATAAAGAAACTATAAAAATATTTTTATAGTTGCAAAGGGACGGGTGAGTCATATGGACCAATTTCATCTGGAAGATATAGATATCTACAGGGTTTTGTCATCCATGCATGAGGGGGTCATTATATCGGATACAGAAGGGATTGTCCGGTTTTTTAATGAAACCCAGGCCGGGATTGATGATATAAATCCAAAAGACGCCATTGGAAAAAAAATTACGGATATTTATAAAGTTACCAATGATACCAGCCCCACCATGAGATGTCTTTGCAGCGGAGCGCCCGTCATCAATGAACCCATTTTATATCAGACACAGCTGGGCCGTGTGGCCAATATCATCAGCAATGCCTATCCCCTGTATAAATCCGGGAAACTCATCGGCGCCATTAGTTTTTCAAAGGACTACCAGCTTCTGGAGAAAATTATTGTCCAGGATAAGGCGTTTCCGGAGAAAAAGGAAAAAGAAAGCAGTGCAAGATTCCATTTTGCAGATATCATCGGATCAGATCCGGATATTCTTAATTCCGTCAGAATTGCCATGATGGCATGCAATTCACCATCTCCGATCATGATCTGCGGGGAAACCGGAACCGGAAAAGAACTTTTTGCCCAGTCCATTCATAACCACAGCTTACGAGCTAAAAAACCGTTTATCCCCATTAACTGCACGGCCATACCGGAAACGCTTCTGGAAGGCATTCTGTTTGGAACCTCAAAAGGGTCATTTACCGGTGCCATCGATAAAAACGGTCTTTTTGTGCAGGCCAACGGGGGAAGCATTTTTCTGGATGAGCTGGATTCCATGCCCTTGACCCTTCAGGCAAAGCTTTTAAGGGTGATCCAGGAAAAAAAGGTCAGAAAATTAGGATCATTAAAAGAGATTGACCTGGATGTGAAAATCATCAGTTCAGTAGCCCGGCTTCCCCTGGAAACCATACAGAACGGGACCTTGCGGATGGATCTGTATTACAGGATGGGGGTAGTGTCCATTATGCTTCCCCCCTTAAGAAAGCGTAAGGGTGACTTAAATGAATTGATCCGTTATTTTATTGCAAAGTATAATCAAAAATTGCAGGTCCGGGTTTCGGATATTTCAAAGAATGTGGCGGATTTGTTCAATGAATATCACTGGCCCGGAAATGTACGGGAACTTGAACATATCATAGAAGCGGCCATGAATTTGATTGGCGGCGAAAAAACAATAAGGCTGAAACATCTGCCGCCTCATATTTTTTCTTTTGCAGGACAGGATATGTCCGGACGGATTCTGATAAAAGATGCTGTTGGCCCTTCCAAAGATCTTCTCTTTTCAGACCTGTCCGGATCCCAGAACAAAAATGAAAGGCTGATGATCAGCAATGCTTTAAGATCAGCATCAGGAAATGCTGCAAAAGCTGCAAAAAGCTTAGGAGTTTCACCCCAGTCCTTTCATTATAAATTAAAAAAACACGGGTTGAAACGCAAAGATTTTTCATCCTTGTAAACAGGTGTAAAAATCCTTCATTTTTTACAGTAAAAAATAAAAAAATTTTAAAATCCCATCCATTTTTCCATTCCGGAAAAAAGTTTTTTTTCTTTCCGGGTTTTTTTAATACCGAAAATTCAAGCTGAAAACACGGCTGTTTCACCATGTTGAACATCCTGGAAAATGATTTTCCAATAAAAACAAAATACTTCCTGGTATGCTAACTGCAAGATAAAATTAATGTTTGTGTAGTTTCATTTATTATTAACATTAACTTTGGAGGGAAGATTCATGGGTATGAAAAAGATTCAATCAATCATCACAATTCTCATCGTCTTTTTATCAGTCATGGGAGGACAATGCTTTGCAGCCGATAAAATTTTGAAAATCGGTGTGCTGGGTCCCTTTACCGGTCCCTCGGCCCAGACTGGTAAAGAGTTTCAGGCTTCTGTGGAAATGGCCATGGAAACCATCGGCTATACAGTTGGAGATTACAAGATCGAAGTGGTCTGGGTAGATTCCCAGTCTGACCCTGCAAAGGCGTCCGGCGCCTATGCGGAAGCAGTGGAAGGCAAAGGCATTCAGGCCGGTGTGTTAAACTGGCACAGCTCGGTAGCCATTGCGGTCATGGATCTGGCCGCACAATACAAAATTCCCCATATGTTCGGGTTCGGTGCCAGCGAAGTGGTGAATCAGAAATGGCAGGCCGATCCTCAAAAATACAGCTACTGGGGTGGTAAAGGCTGGCCTGTACCGGCAAAACTTGAAAAAAATTATATCATGGCCCTGAACAAAGCCATTGAAGCAGGAACATTCAAGCCTGAAAAGAAGCTGGCTGCTATTTACGGAGAGGATACCGACTGGGGCAGAAGTGCGGGCGGTTCTTATAAGAAAGCGCTTCTGGACAGCGGCTGGAAAATCCATTCAGAAGAATATTTTCCAGCTACCCAGACCGATTTTTATCCTCTTTTAAGCAAATACAAAAAAGACGGTGTAGCCGTTGTTGCCGGAACATCAACATCTCCTGCTGCTATTACCGCATTTGTAAAGCAGAGCACGGAAGTCGGGCTTAAAAGTGTTATTGTTGCATCAGGACTAGGCTGGATCGGTGACTGGTACAAGATGACAGGGCCTGCTTCAAATTATGTTCTTGACAGTATCCCCCAGTTGACGACAAAAGAAGCACAAAAATGGGCTTCCGACGTCAAGGCAAAATACGGTTTCAACCCCAGCCCGTCTGCCGGCGGACTTTCCTATGACGGTATCCGGATGTTTATAAAAGTGCTCCAGAAAACCCATGAACTTCACGGCAAACTGGATAAGGAAACCATTCATAAAACCATGGTGGAAGAAGTTAATACCGGTAAACTGACCTATGGAAAAAAAGACGGTGCCATCATTATGAATGAATATAAATATACTGCTGATACCATGCCGGACATGGTGGTAGACCCGGATGCCTATTTTTTTCCGATTCTTCAATACCAGGATGGAAAAGGAAATATGATTTTTCCGGATGTCTGGAAAGAAAGGGATTTCCAACAGAAAAAATAACCTGAAACAAATGCAAACAGGGGACTAAAAAAAATCAAGTCCTCTGTTTGCCCAATCTTTAAAACGAAGAACACCAGAGGCTAAGATGATTGTACTGGAAACCCGGAATTTAACAAAAAAATTTGGTGGTTTGACAGCAGTGAATGAAATCTCCATGACGCTGTATGAAGGAGATATCTTAGGCCTGATCGGTCCGAACGGGGCTGGGAAGACGACATTTATAAACGCCATTTCAGGTTTAAATCCACCGACCTCAGGGTCAGTGAAAATGTTTGGTAAAGAAACAACCGGATTCTCCCCAGAAACCATGTGCCGGAAGGGACTTTCAAGAACCTTCCAGATTCCCAGCCCCTTTCCTAAGATGACGGCTATGGAAAGTGTTCTGACTGCCACCATATTCGGGAATGAATCAGGAAAAGTAAAAAACCCTGTTGAGCATTCAAGAAAAATGCTTGAGTTTGTTGAATTTCCCATGGAGGAAACGGTTGTGGCGGAACACCTCAACACGGTCCAGCTCAAACGGCTGGATCTGGCCCGGGCACTTGCCAGCAATCCGAAAGTCTTGTTCATGGATGAAATGGCATCAGGGTTAAGCGAGGCAGAACTCCAGGATATTATGAGGATCATCCATAAGATCAGCAAAAAAGGCATTTCCATACTGATGATCGAGCATATCATGCAATTGATCATGGCTGTATGCAACAGGCTTTTGTGTATCCAGTTCGGAAGCAAAATCGCAGAAGGTTTGACCAAAGACGTGGCAAATGATCCAAAAGTCGCAAAAGCGTATCTGGGGTAACAGTTAATTTAAAGAATCAATGGAGATGTTATGCTGTTGGAAATAAAAAATCTTGATGCAGGGTATGGATACCTGCAGATATTGCGCAAGGTCTCATTGAATATCGATAAGGGTGAATATGTCTGTATT
>MGTJ01000144.1 GCA_001799395.1 Desulfobacterales bacterium RIFOXYA12_FULL_46_15
ACACTTCCGTTTATCAGCTACGGCGGAACATCGCTGATCATCAATATGGCGGCCATTGGAATCTTAATGAATATCGGAGCATCCAAAGATGATGAACAAAAAGTTTAATCTCATCATAACCGGCGGGAAAACCGGCGGGCACCTGTTCCCCGGGATTGCAACGGCAGAAGCCATAAAAAACCTTGACCCGGATGCAGGAATTTTATTTGTGGGGACTGATGCTCCCTTTGAAGTCCAAACCCTTCAAAAGTATGGGTTCGCCCATCAAAGCATTTATTCAAAACCCATCAAGGGAAAAAATATTTTAAAAAAATTGTTTTCCATGGGCATTATTCTTATCTCCCTTGTTGAGTCCCTTATCCTGATTAAAAAATTCAGACCTGATTTTGTCCTGGGTGTGGGCGGATTTTCCTCCTTTGCCGTGATACTGGCTGCACGGATACTGGGTATCCCTTGTGCCATTCAGGAACAAAATGCTTTTCCGGGGCTGACCAACCGGCAACTGACTCGATTTGCCGGAACCATCTTTACTTCCTTTAAGGAAACAAAGGGCTGGGCCGGCCACCCCAAAGTGAAATATGTGGGAAATCCTGTAAGGGAAGCATCTTTTGACTCATCCGCCGTCAGCCCTGACCATGAAGGTCTTCGAAAAGACAAGATAACCCTTCTGGTTACAGGCGGAAGCCAGGGAGCAACAAGCATTAATATGGCCTTTATGGATGCCCTGGCCCTGATGGATCATAGGGATAAATTTCATATCATTCATCAAACCGGCATTAATGATGAATCCCTGATTCAGCAGAAATATTCGGAACTTAATATCAATGCCACGGTAAAAGCTTTTTTCCATAATATGCCGCAGATTCAGAAAACCACAGATCTTGCCGTAACGCGGGCAGGTGCGGGAATCATTTCCGAACTCTGTGCACATGGACTTCCGGCTATTCTTATCCCCTTTCCCCATGCTGCAGATGATCATCAAACCTTTAATGCACAGGCATTGGAGGCAGAAGGCGCGGCAATCATGATAAAGGACCGGGATCTTGATGGAAATACGCTGAAAACAGCCATAGAAAGCCTGATCTCTGATAAAACCAGGCTTGAGCAAATGTCGAAAAAACTGAAAGACCTGGCAAGGCCCGATGCTGCAAAAACAATTGCAGGTCATATTTTAAACTCAAAGGATATAAAGGGTTAACCCATGTATCAAAAAAATTATCATATCCATTTTGTGGGTATCGGCGGCATCGGCATGAGCGGCATTGCAGAACTTCTCCTGAACCTTGGCTATCAGGTGTCCGGATCGGACTTGAAATTGTCCCTTATTACGAAACGCCTTGAAACAAAAGGCGGGATTATTTACCAGGGCCATAGAAAAGATCAGGTGGAAGGTGCAAATGTGGTCGTTACCTCCTCAGCCATTGCAAAGGAAAACCCGGAAGTCATCCGGGCAAAAGAAATCGGCATCCCCATTATCCCGAGGGCTGAAATGCTGGCTGAACTCATGCGGATCAAATATTCCATTGCCATATCCGGGGCCCATGGAAAAACCTCTACCACGTCTATGATTGCTCAGATCCTGAATACAGCCGGGTTAGACCCCACAGTGGTCATCGGAGGCCTTCTCAAAGGCCTTGACACCAATGCCCTTCACGGCAAGGGAGATTATATTGTCGCCGAAGCTGATGAAAGCGACGGGTCTTTTCTGAAATATTCCCCTGCCATTGCCGTTGTCACTAATATAGATCTTGAACATCTTGATTTTTATAAAGACATTGAAGATATCAAAGACAAATTCATCCAGTTTATCAATTCAGTCCCATTTTACGGATTAGCCATCTTGTGTCTTGACAATGAACATATCCAGGACATACTGCCCAGGATCAAAGTCCGCCATACCACTTACGGCATGGCAGCCCAGGCTGATCTTCAGGCAAGGGAAATCTCCTTTGACGGCACAAAAAGCAATTTCACTGTTTTCAGGCATGAGAAAAAACTGGGAGACATCACCCTTAATCTTGCAGGCAAACACAATATCTCCAATGCATTAGCAGGAATTGCCGCAGGTCTTGAACTGAATCTGCCCTTTAAAACCATTAAAAAGGCCATGGAACAAATTGAAGGGGTAAAAAGGCGGCTTGAAATAAAGGGAGAAAAAAAAGGAATAACAGTCATGGATGATTACGGTCATCATCCGACTGAAATTATTGCATCACTGACGGCCATCCGGGAATGTTACAAGGACAAAAGGATCATCGTTGCATTCCAGCCGCACAGGTATACAAGAACTAAGGGATTGTTCCAGGAATTTACGCGTGCATTTTATCAGTCTGATATCCTGATTGTGCTCCCCATTTATGCAGCCAGTGAGCAAGTGATTGAAGGGGTTGATGCCCAAAGCTTATGTGATGCCATCAGAGAGCATGGACACAAAGATGTGTCCCATGCACCGGATTTTACCCAGGCCCTGTCCATCATCACACACAAGGTAAGAAAAGGAGATATGGTGCTGACACTGGGAGCAGGAGATATTTACACCCTTGGCGATAAACTTTTGGACATTTTATAACACAGGATATGGTAAAAGATAAAAACATAATATATCCGGCAATGGCTCAGAAATTCAGTCTTTTAATAAACGAGCCATTGAAACCCTATACCTCTTTCAGGGTTGGCGGACCGGCCGATCTTCTGGCCCTGCCCAAAACCATAGGGGAATTAAAGAATTTGCTCGGATATGCATCAGAACATGAAATCCCGGTTACGCTTCTTGGCGGCGGCACCAATGTCCTGATCTCCGACAAAGGCATCCGGGGCCTTGTCATCATCACAACTCATCTGAAATCCGGTATCCGGATTAAAGACTCAAATCCGGAAAAATGCTTTGTTTTTGCAGAAGCCGGGGAACGGCTGTCAACGGCCTGCCGCTTTGCAACAGACCACTCACTTTCAGGTCTTGAATTTGCAGCCGGCATCCCAGGGACTTTAGGGGGCGCCATTGCCATGAATGCCGGGACAAAATCCAAAGACATGGCCGGTATTGTTGCCGATCTGATGGTCCTGGACCCAAAGACCCTGGTCCTTCAAACCATTGAGAGAAAAAATCTTGGCTTTTCCTACAGGCATCTTGAAATTTCCGGCATCATTGTTGCGGCAAATTTTGGGCTGACACCTGCAAACCAGGCAAAAATAGAACAAACCTTTAAACAGAACCTGCTCCTGAAAAAAACGACCCAGCCGGTTTCTGCAGCCAGCGCCGGATGTTTTTTCAAAAACCCGGTAAAGGGGATGCCGGCAGGAGAGCTGATTGAAAAATCAGGCCTCAAAGGAATGAGAATAAACGATGCCATGGTATCTGAGCTTCATGCCAATTATTTAGTCAACGCCGGTAATGCAACCTGTGAGGATATCCTTGCTTTAAAAACGCGTATTGAAGACACGGTATTCAATACCTTTAAAATAAAGCTTGAAACTGAAGTGAGGGTGGAAGGTGAATAAAAAAATCAAACCCAACCGGTATAAACCGGAGCCCAAAGAACCATCACGGATTTATGAGGATCTGGGTACCGGTATTGATATTTGCCTGAAGTTCATCATGGTGGTGGCTATTTTCAGCATTTTGAGCCTTGCTGCCATATTTGTTCACGATTTTATCATCCAGGCAGAATTTTTTAATATCACTGAAATTGAAATCACCGGGATAACCCATGTCACAAGAGAAGAAATAGTTACACTGTGTGATTTAAACCAGGACAGGAATATTTTCGAATTAAATACCTCCCTTGCACAAAAACAGATCGAATCCCATCCATGGATTCAGTCAGCCTCTATTGGAAGGAGGCTTCACTCAAAACTGAAAATCTCCATCATGGAGCAGAAACCCCTGGCCATTGTCCGGATTGATAACAAGGCCGACATCCTGATTAATGAGCAGGGAAGGCCTTTTAAAGAATATGATCCTGCATCCGACCGTCTTGAGAATCTGCCCATCATTACAGGGCTTGGCCTGGTACAAATAAGAGACGAATACCTATTTGCAGGAATCCTCTTTGATTCGGTTATGGATTTCTTAAAAACCGGGGAGGACATGCATGTCAGACATATTAACGGAAATGAAAATACAGGGATCACCATACAGACAAAAAACCTTACTGATCAACTCTCAACCCTTGACCAGGGAACGATTCCCATAAAACTGGGATTTAATAATTTTAAAGCAAAACTGGAAAAAGCAAAAAAAATAAGTGCATATTTTGATAAAAACCTGCCTGAAAGAACTATCAATGCCATGGACCTCTTTAATATCGAAAAAGTATTTATCAAAACAAAACTTAACGATGCTTTGCACAACAATATAAAAAAGGGGGCTTAATTTGCCGGGAAATGAAAAAATAATTGTCGGCCTGGATATCGGGACCACAAAAATATGTGCGGTTGTCGGTGAAATGCTGGAAGACCAGATCAGCATTATTGGTGTCGGCTCCCATCCCTCGACCGGGCTTCGCAAAGGATCTGTCGTCAACATTGAATCAACCGTGGATTCCATTAAAAAAGCGGTTGAAGAAGCCGAACTCATGGCAGGATGCGATATTTCATCCGTCTATGTGGGAATTGCGGGAAACCATATCAAAGGATTTAACTCCCACGGGATTATTGCCATCAAGGGTCGTGAAATCACCGAACAGGATGTGGAACGGGTCGTTGATGCGGCAAAAGCAGTGGCGATCCCGACAGACAGGGAAATTCTCCATGTCATTCCCCAGGAATTCATTGTGGATGATATGAAATCCATCCAGAATCCGGTGGGCATGACAGCCATTCGGCTTGAAGCCAAAATTCACATCGTCACCGGTGCCGTATCCTCAGCCAGGAATATTGTGAAATGCTGCAACAAGGCCGGGCTTGAAGTCTGTGACATTGCCCTTGAATCCCTGGCATCCGGGGAAGCCGTTCTCACGGATGAGGAAAAGGAACTGGGCTGCATCATTGCCGATATGGGCGGCGGAACAACAGATCTTGCTTTGTTTAAAGACAATAATTTAAAATTCATTTATGAACTGACCCTGGGCGGACAGAACCTTACCAATGATATCTCCATCGGGCTTCGGACCCCGCTGCCTGAAGCTGAAAAAATCAAAATCACTCACGGCACCTGTGTTGCCTCAAATGTGAAAAACGGTTCCGTCATTGAAGTGCCCGCAGTCGGCGGAAGGGCTCCGAAAAAACTGTCCAAAGGGATACTGGCCGAGATCCTCGAACCCAGGGTGGAAGAAATTTTTACTCTGTTAAAAAAAGAAATCTTTTCCAACGGTCTTGAAAACTCATATCCTGCGGGCTTTGTTCTGACAGGGGGAAGTGTAGTCCTGGACGGTATTTCGGAAATAGCCGAATCGGTTTTTAATGTTCCGGTCAGGGTCGGTCACCCGGACAGAATCGGCGGTTTGAAAGACATTGTTAAAAACCCCGGCTTTGCCACAGGTGTAGGGCTTGTGATGTTCGGTTCCCGTGCAACCTGCAAATTGAATATCAAGGATGTGGAAAGCCAGGGGGTATCAAAACTATTAAACAGAATGAAACAGTGGTTTAAAGATATTATTTAATTTTTTATGGAGGTGGTTATGGCATTTGCTTATGTAGAAAACGAAAGTTCAGCAAAAATCAAGGTCATCGGCGTCGGCGGGGCAGGCGGTAATGCAGTCAATAATATGATCGATGCAAAGCTTCGGGGGGTTAAATTTATTGTTGCCAATACAGACCGGCAAGCTCTGGAAGCATCCAAAGCTGAAGTTAAAATCCAGATCGGAAAACAACTGACAGAAGGGCTGGGTGCCGGTGCAGACCCTTCAAAAGGCAGGGATGCTGCCCTGGAAAGTGCAGATGAGATCCGGGAAGCTTTGAAGGACAGCCACATGGTGTTTATCACAGCGGGTTTCGGCGGGGGTACTGGCACAGGCGCAGCGCCGGTGATTGCTGAAATCTGCAAGGATCTCGGTATACTTACGGTGGCGGTTGCCTCCAAACCTTTTTCATTTGAAGGCAAAAAAAGAGAAAAACAGGCCCTTGAAGGCCTTGAAAAACTTCACGGGATCACTGATACCGTTATTATCATTCCCAATGACCGGCTCAGGGGAATCGCCCCAAAAGGCGCCAGAATGGTGGATATGTTCATCAAGGCTGATGAAATCCTTCATCATTCAGTCAAAGGCATCACAGATCTGATCATGATGCCGGGCCATGTAAACCTTGATTTTGCAGATGTTAAAACCACTATGCAGAAATCAGGCAAAGCCCTCATGGGCATAGGGATTGCGTCCGGTGAAAACCGGGCTGTGGAAGCGGCTGAAAGAGCTATTTCACATCCGCTTCTTGAAGATATCTCAATATCCGGCGCAAAGGCAGTATTGATGAATATTACATCCAGTTCAGACCTTACCCTTGATGAAATGACCGAAGCTTCGGACCGGATTCATAAAGAAGTCGGAGATGATGCGGAAATCATCTGGGGTCAGACCTTTGATGAAGAACTGGGTGACGAGATCAGGATTACGGTCATCGCAACAGGTATAGGGCTGGATGAACCCAGGGTTGCCGCAAACAATATCCACCATTTTGATCCGGTTGTTCAGCCCATATATCATCAGCAATCTGCAGCTGTTTCCCGCCAGGGCTCACAGTCATCCCAGGGAACTGCACGCATAATACAACCGTCCTCCAGCGGTCAGATCAGAACAGCTGCTCAAGCCTCATCCGAACCGGTTGCCAGAGGACATCTAAGGGTTCCGACACCGGAAGAGCTTGCCAACTGGAATGAATTTGACAGCCCGGTCATCGTCAAACATAAAAAAGCCGTGGGTGATAATGATATTATGAATAATTACAGCTCAATGCAGTTTGATAACGATGATCTGGAAGTCCCTACGTTTTTAAGACGCAAAGCTGACTGACAGATGAAAAAAAGGTGTAAACCTGCCTCAAAGGATGGTTTCAGCAAAAAAGAGAATATTGAACAAGGGGCCATCCTAAAACATACAAAAGGTCTGATAAAAGCAGCTCTTGTGTATCCCAACACGTATTCGGCAGGAATGAGTTCCCTCGGGTTTCAAACCGTTTACCGGCTTTTAAACCAGATGGACCGCGTAACCTGTGAAAGGGTCTTTCTTCCGGATCAGGAAAAAAGGCCCCAAGAGGCTGTAAGTATTGAAAGCGCTTTGAGTCTCAGTCAATTTGATATTATTTTTTTTTCAATATCATTTGAAAACGATTTTATCCACCTTGTTCAACTTCTGAAAGAAGCAGGCATCCCCTTGCGATCACCTGATCGAAACCACCTCCACCCCCTGGTGGTCGCAGGGGGAGTTGCCTGTTTTTTAAACCCTGAACCCATTGCCCCGTTTATGGATATATTTCTTCTCGGGGAAGCGGAATGTCTGATCGAACCGTTTTTCAGCATATTTGAAAAAAGCGCGGACCGGGCATCACTTTTACATGCACTTGAGCAAACCATACCTGGTGCCTATGTCCCAAACCTCCACACAGAAAAAAAACCCTTCCGGATACAGGTGCAATACCTGAAAAGCCTTGCAAAAATTTCTACCTTTACCTCGATCCTGACATCCCGGACTGCCTTTAAAGATGCATTCCTGATCGAAACCCTGAAAGGCTGCCCCCATGGATGCCGTTTCTGCAGCGCAGGATTTATTTACCGTCCGCCCAGGATTTATCCGGCTGGAAACATAATGGCCTGTATGGACAGTGCTTCAGGAAAAACAGATAGAATCGGATTGGTAAGTTCAGCCATTGCCGACCACCCTGATATTGAAGAAATATGCACCCATGGTAAAAGACAGGGGTTTAAACTGTCATTTTCCTCTCTTCGCGCCGACAAGCTTTCGGAAGGACTCATCCAGGTGCTTTCCTCGAGCGGGGTCAAAACTGCAACCATTGCCCCTGAGGCCGGATCTGAAAGAATGCGGGCCGTCATTAACAAGAAAATCAAGGAGGGGGATATTCTTTTTGCCGCAAAAAAACTAGTTGAAGCCGGCATTATAAACATAAAACTATATTTCATGATCGGTCTTCCTTTTGAAGAGGATGCCGATGCCCATGCTATTGTGGATCTGACAAAAAAAATAAAATTGGAATTTCTTAACGCCTCTAAAAAGAAACATAAAATCGGAACCCTCACCCTGAGCATCAATCAATTTATTCCAAAGCCCTTTACCCCTTTTCAATGGTCTCCCATGGAAAAAGAGTCTGTATTAAAAAAGCGGGCAGACATTATTAAAGAGGGTTTAAAAAAAATACCAAATGTAAAAATCAATGTTGAATCCTTAAGAAAGGCAAAAATCCATGCGCTTCTTTCCCTTGGCGATCAAAAAGCCGCAGATATCCTGGAAGATGCTTTGATCAAAGGCTGGCCGGCAGCCATAAAGGGAAAAAAGGAGTATTATGACGCGGTTGTCTACCGGGAAAAAGCCCTTGAGGCTCCCCTGCCATGGGATTTTCTGGATAACCGGGTCAGGAAGGAATTTCTTGCTAAAGAATTTATAAAGGCCGGTAAAGAAAAAATCTCAGCCTCATGCCCCATGATAGACTGCACTGTCTGCAGAACATGTATTTAATGGTGAAAAATTATATCCAGCCGATTGCCCGACACCACAAAATATAGTTTTTGGCAAGTGAAAAAAAAATTATGCCCTAAGTTTCGATTATCCTTTGAATGGTCAAGCAGCCGAAGAATTAACAATGGTTGCAAAGTATCCATAACTTTTGATTCGTATGAAAAGCGACTACTGAAAGATGAAATAATGGGGCTTCAATCGAATTTTGAAACCCAAAATGATAGACATATCGGTTGCCCAATAAATCAAAAATTTTATATGTAATTTTCAATTTTCATAGCAC
>MGTJ01000145.1 GCA_001799395.1 Desulfobacterales bacterium RIFOXYA12_FULL_46_15
GGGACGGCCCGAGTGTTGAAAAAGAACCGCTGGTGGCGGACCTTTCTCTGGGGGCTTCCTTCAGCATTAACATGTTCAAACTGACCTATCGGCATCTTTTCAGAACCGAACAGTTTGACAGCCAGAAAGAAGGCCAAACCATCGGCTCCCTGACCCTGGCCTTTTCGTTTTAGGACAGATCCCAGGGGGAATGACGAAATTTTTTTTCGTATTTTTTAAAGGAGATCCAATGAAAATTTCAACGTGGCTGGATAAAAAAACGGCAGAGAAAATTGATGTGTCGCAAATCAAATTACCGGCAGATATTTCTTATGATAATGATCCGGATGAAATTCTTTTTTTTGAAGAGTATAAGCCTTGCGGGTTCTTTTGTGCTGAAAATCATCCCTTTTCCACGGTCGAACGGTTTGGACGCTGGTATTACGGCCGAGGCCAAGACAAGAAAGCCGGCATTCATTCCTCAGAAATGAAATGGCATCTGTTTACAAAGGAAAAAAACCTGGCGCTTCAAACCGCAAAAGCACACATGGAATAAAAAAAACTCTCTTGTAGTGAACAAGATAACCACAAAAAGTCCATCCTCCCACAGGTGAGGTATAACACAGATGAAGATACATTCTTTGATCCGATGGTATTGTGTCTTTTTTGTAGGGACAATTCTGAGCATAGTTTAATTCAATATGTTTGGCGGGGATATCTTTGGCGGGGAGGCGGGAATGGGTTGCAGGGAATAGTTGACGGCAACCTGTCTGAGCGACAGCGAGTTTTGCCGGTCAGCGGAATGGAGTCTAGAGCCTGTAGGAAGTCCGGTCATGTGAGCCCGCAACCCATGCCACCCATTCTACCCATCGATAAAAAGACTCATGGATTCAATCTGCTCAACATCTTCGGTTTCCATGACCCGGATGATGCCCTTGTGCATCCGTTTTTTCAATTCTCCGAAAATTCCTCTTTTTTTGGTAAAGGTCCGGGCAAAACCCAGGGCGTCCCTGAGCAGCTCCTCTTTGTCGGTGCATGCCTTGACAATCACATGGCTTTCATAAAGTTCCTCCGCACCGACGCGTTTACCGGAAAGGATCATTTCGTTGAATTTGTATTCAGGGACGGCTTTCCGGACAAATTCGATCATGCCGGGCAAAAAGGGGATGCTGATATCGACTTCAGGGAAACAGAAAAACCCCCTGTCCTTTTTCATGAACCTGAAATCACAGGTACAGGCCAGCATGGCGCCGTTTCCAAAGGCATGGCCGTTGATGGCGGCAATGACGGGAAAAGGCATGAGCAATATCCGTTTAAAAATGCAGTTGATTCCGTGCAGAAAGGCTTTTATGCTATCGAGATCGTTTTCATTCATTTTCCCGGTCAGCCATTCTATATCAATGCCCTGGCAAAAATTCTTTTCATCAGTGGAAGTCAGGACAACGGCATAAATATCTTTATCCGTCTCTATTTCATCCAGGCACTGGTTCATCTCTTCCACAAAGACAAGGTTCTGTCTGTTTGCTCCGTTACACATCTGAATGACGGCAACAAATCCGTCTTTTCCCCATTCCATGACCGGCATAAATCAACCCTCCAGTATCTATTAATAAAAGTAAACCGCGTTTTGTTCATAAAATAAACAGGATCATAATTCAAGTCAAAACCGGAATCAACCTGCAAAATAAGGGCAGAATCCAAAAGAAAATCTAATTGACAACCCCTTTTTTTTCTGACAAGCTCCGCAGTAATATTAAAACCCAAGTTTAGGCTGAAATCCATACGGACAGGGAAACGCCATGATTATTGGAATAGATGTCGGCGGCACACATACGGACGCTGTTCTTTTAAGCAGCAGTGGGATTGAAAAAAAAATCAAGGAAGCCACTGACTCTACAGACCTTTTTCATACCATTCTTTCATGCTTTAAAAAACTTCTGGAAGGTGTCGACCCTAAAAAAATTAAACGGATTGTTATATCCACCACACTAACCACCAATGCCATTGTGCAGCAGGACATGAACCCGGTGGGGATGGTGGTTTCGGCAGGCCCCGGCATCAATCCCGAATTTTTCAGGACCGGAGACCATTATTACTGCGTTTCAGGTTCCATCAATCACAGGGGAAGGGAAAAAGCGCCTGTGAATGAAATGGAAATCGAAGATATTGCCAAAAAAATGAAAAAAGCCGGGATTGAATATGTGGGTGTAGTGAGTAAATTCTGTGTTCGGAATCCGAGCCACGAGATTGTCATCAAACGTATCCTGAACAAGCATTTTAAAAAAGTGTTCCTCGGACATCATGTTTCCGGGAACCTGAATTTCCCGCGGCGGATTGCCACCACCCATCTCAACGCAGCAGTATTCTCGCTTCACAAATCATTTTTTGAAGCGATTAAAGACTCTCTGATGCAAATGGGGCTTTCCATCCCCATCCACATCCTAAAGGCGGACGGGGGCACCATGTCCCTTGAATCCTCCATGCTGTTTCCGGGACAGACCGTGCTGTCAGGGCCTGCAGCAAGTATCATGGGCGCCATTCCCTATGCACCCAAAAAACAGGATGCCATTGTACTGGATATCGGCGGCACCACAACGGATATTGCCTTTCTTGTCAATAAGACCCCTCTGCTGGAGCCCATGGGAATCCAGAGAGGCCGTTACAAAAGCCTCATCCGGTCTCTTCAAACCGATTCAAAAGGAATCGGCGGTGACAGCGTCGTCCGGATAAAAGACAAGGAGCTTGTCATCGGTCCTGACCGGAAAGGCCCGGCTATGGCTTTTGGCGGTCCTGAACCCACACCCACGGATGCCCTTGTCGTCCTCGGGCTCATGCCGGACGGCAATAAGGAAAATGCAGTTAAAGGAATCCATCAGATCGCTCTGGAGCTTGGTATTAGTGATGCTGAAGCCGCTGACAAAATATTTAAAAAATGCTGTTCCATCATTCTTAAAAAAACCTTTGAGATGATCGATAAAATTAACTCCCAGCCGGTATATACGGTTCATGAATTTCTTGAAGGATATAAGATCAGCCCAAGAAAAATCCTCCTTCTGGGAGGCCCGGCTCCTTATTTTGCAAAAAAAATAGAAGAGCTTTATCATATCAAGACCATCGCCGTGCCTGAATCTTCCGTGGCCAACGCCATTGGGGCTGCCCTTGCCAGGACCACCTGTGAAATTTCCCTGAACGCAGACACGGAACAGGGAATTGTGACGGCCCACGAAGAAGATTTTGCCGAACCCATTTCCAAAACCTATTCTGAAGATGATCTCATTGAAACCGCCCACGCGCTTTTAAAAGAAAAGGCCCTTCATTCCGGGGCTGACCCTGACAATATAGATGACGTGGAGGTGGTTGAATTTCAGAAATTCAATATTGTCCGGAATTTTTCCCCAAAGGGAAAGATTTTCAGGACAAAAATGCAGATCAAACCCGGATTGATAAATGGTTTTGAAACCATTTTGCCCCATCCTTAAGAGGTAGCTATGCTGAAAGCATCAAATAAAACAGGCCTTGTATTCTTTCCTGCCTTTGACTGGGCCATTGACCCAACCCACCCTGAAAGAGAAGAAAGGCTTCTTTATACCCAGGATCAGGTCATTGAGGAAGGGGTCTTTGATATCAGTGGTATCATTGAATACAAACCGGAACTGATCACCACCCGGGATATCCGGAGGGCCCATTTCTGTGTGCCGGATGAAAAATCAATTACCACCGAGTCCCATCTGATCAGTGCCGGGGGTGCCAAAGCTATTGCCAATGCGGTTCTGAACAAAGAAGTGAAAAACGGTTTCGCCCTGGTCCGGCCGCCGGGACACCATTCCATGAGGGTTTCCCATGGCGGCAGGGGGTTCTGCCATATTAACATTGAAGCCATTATGGTGGAGTATATCCGGTCCCATTTCGGTCTTAAAAAGATAGCAGTCATTGACACGGACTGCCATCACGGAGACGGTACCAACGACATTTTCTGGCATGACCCCGACGTATTGTTCATTTCCCTTCATCAGGACGGCCGGACCCTGTATCCGGGCACAGGATTTACGGGTGAGCTGGGCGGCCCCAATGCAAGGGGTTCCAACCTGAATATCCCTCTGCCTCCCGGAACATCCACAGAAGGATATCTGTACGTCATAAAAAATTGCGTGCTGCCGGTACTGGAAGAATTCAAACCGGATTTGATTGTGAATTCTGCAGGCCAGGACAACCACTATACTGATCCATTGACCAATATGAATTTCAGCGCCCAGGGCTATGCCATGCTGACATCGCTTCTCAAGCCCGATATTGCCGTCCTGGAAGGCGGATATTCCATTGAAGGGGCACTTCCCTATGTCAACCTCGGAATCATTCTTGCCATGGCAGGAATCGATTATTCAGGTGTTGTAGAACCCGATTATGATCCTGAGCAGTTAAAACAATCCGTGAGCATTACGGATAAAATTAAAAAGACCACGGATATCGTCAATAATTACTGGAAAGGGAGAAATGAACTCCGGCAGAAAGCCGGGACACCGGGAAATTTTGAGATCCGGCACCGGGAAATTTTTTATGATACAGACAATATCTTTGAACGGCAGAAAGAAAAAATCCGGATTTGCAGGGACTGCGGCGGTTGCTTTGAAATAGACTCTTCTGCCTCAACAGGCAATCACATTCTAGGAGTTCACATTCCCATCAATGCCTGCAAAACCTGCATTGAAGAAGGATACCGGCTTTTCGACCAGGCTGATAAAAGCAAATTCGATCAAATCATTCTGCAGGATCGAACCAAAGACATTTATGAAATAAAGTGAATTCCAAAACCCATTTCAAGCATATCCACATCAGATCCCTTGTGGTTCAGGCCATAAGGGATTTTTTCCATCATAATAATTTTCTTGAAGTCGAGACCCCGATACGGTGTCCCTCAGTTATTCCCGAGGCACAGATCGATCCTGTCACTTCGGAAGGATGGTTTCTCCAGGCTTCGCCGGAACTCTGTATGAAACGGGCATTATCAAAAGGGTTTGACAGGATCTTTCAAATCTGCAAATGCTTCCGGAAAAATGAAAGAGGCTGTCACCACCTTCCCGAACTGACCATGTTGGAATGGTATGCAAAAGACAATACCTATCTTGATCTTATGGATCAATGCGAGGCCCTTGTAAAATTCATTGCCCAAAGAGTGAAACTCGACGGAAAACTTCACTATCAGGGGAAAATTATTGACCTGGACCAGACATGGCAGCGGATTACCGTCAGTGAAGCGTTTCGCCTGTATTCAGACATTTCACTTACAGAAGCCCTGAAACTGAACCGGTTTGATGAAATAATCAGCTTTCGGATAGAACCCCATCTTGGCAATCTAAGACCTGCTTTTTTATATGATTACCCGGCCCCCCTTGCATCCCTGGCAAAACTTCTGCCAAAAAACCATGCATATGCCGAAAGAGTGGAGTTTTATATTGCCGGCATTGAACTTGCCAATGGATTTACCGAACTTACGGATGCAGGTGAACAAAATCAAAGATTTTTAAAAGAAAATATGATCCGGCTCGCCCAGGGAAAAGCCTTGCTTCCCCTGCCGGATAAATTTCTCAAAGACCTTGAAACCATGCCGGCTGCTGCAGGCATTGCACTAGGTGTAGACCGGCTTGTCATGCTTTTCTGTAATGCAACATCCATTGATGAAGTGGTTTTATTTACGCCAGAAGCCCTGTAGTTTTCCTTTTTTATAATCTGTACAAACCTGTACTATTACGAAATATTTTTCTTTCTTGCTGTAGTTGTTGATTTCCATTAGAATAAGATTGCCAGATATTTCAACTGTCTTAAAGATTTAACAAGGGTTATTTAAGGTATAGCCATGGATCAAAAGCCTTTTTACGAAAACCTGAGAACAGAAAATCAAAATACCGAAAAATCCAGCGAAACCCTTAAAAATGCCGAAAAAATCAATTATACCCTTTATGATATTTCCAATGCGGTTAATACAACCCGTAATCTTAAAGAATTGTACCAATCCATTTATGATTCGCTGAACAGGCTGATACCTCTGCCCAATTTTTATATTGCGATTTATGACAATAAAAACAAAACCATAAATTTTGAATATTTCCTTGATGAATATGATGATGATTTTCCGATTATTGAAAACCTGGAAAAGCCGGGGTGCCTGACCGGGGAAGTCATCCTTGCCAGGCGGCCTCTCTTTCTGAAGGAAAACATGCTCATCGAACGGACCCGGAAAAACAAGATCATCGGAACAGTTCCAAAAATCTGGATTGGAGTTCCTCTGATCATCAAGGAGACTGTTATCGGTGTGGTCTGTGTCCAGCACTATTCAGACCCTGGTTATTTCTCTCACCAGCATCTTGAAATACTAATTTTTGTCTCTGATCAGATCTCCGTTGCCATAGAAAGACAACAAATTCTGGATGCCCTTGAAAACAAAGAAAAAACTCTGAGTCTTATCTTTGACACCAGCCTGGATTCAATTCTTATCACCTGTATGGACACCGGGATAATTTTTGATGCCAACAAAGCCTTTATGGATCTTTCCGGTTTTGATCGAAATGCCGTTATAGGGAAAACAACCTGTGAAATAGGTATGTGGAAAGACAATCATCAACACCCGGCATTGATTACCGGGCTGAAAGAAAACGGATACTATAAAAACCTTGAGGCCGCCCTCTGTCTGAACAATAAAACCATTCATGCCCTTGTTTCCTCAAAAGTGCTGAATCTTGACGGCATTCCGCATATCATTTCAATCATCCGGGACATAACTGATAAAAAAATGTTAGAAAAGGCAACGGATTTTTCAGAAAATCAGTTATCTGTCAAAGGGTATGAAGATGAACTTCATCAGGTTTTAATAAACCTTGGTATGGATGCCGTACCTGCCATGAAGGAAAAGGAAAATGACCCCATGTCCCCTAAAAGAGCCAAAACCATTCTGGTCATCGAAGATGAAGATATGGTAAGGGATATGGCTGTGAAAGCATTAAAAGCCTTTGGCTATAATACGCTTGACGCCTGCGACGGAGAAGCAGGACTGAGCGTATTCAAAAAGAATCACCCATCCATCGATGCTGTCCTTTTAGATGTAATCATGCCGAAAATGTCAGGAACGGAAACTTTCAAACACATGCTGACTATCGATCCAAAGGTAAAAGTCATTGTAGCGTCCGGCCACGTCACCAATCAGGATCAAAAAAAAATATTTGCGAAAGCCTGTGCCTATCTCGAAAAGCCCTATCAGATTATGGAGTTGAAAAAGACGCTGGAGCTGATTTTTAAATAAATTCAGGACTCTTGATTTAGGAAATCAAATTTTTCCCTATTTTGACTCAAAAATATCCTTAAATATTAATAAGTCAATTTGCCTTAGAAAGATATAAGTGCAACCTTTGCCATAGGAAAATCATAGTGACACCTCGCCATTTTGGTTTTTGGACGGTGTCAGGAAAAAATTCTTAAAATCCATCTCAAATACTATTGTTATGCGGGTTTTAGCATTTATTTCCATATTTTCTTCCTGACACTGTTTGATGGATTTGGAACTGAAGTGTCATCAATTTTCAAGGAACGGTCAAAGGTGGCCTCAACATAAGCCGGAAAACAGCATCCGGGCAGCTCCCGATTTTTGAGATGATAGGAAAGACATCATCACATTTCTGTGTCTGATGCTGGTCTACACAGCCATTGATCTTTCAGAGGTTTTGAACCTGTTATGAAACCGAAAATTTCTAAGGCTGCGCATCATCCATCATTCAAATTCCAGTATTCCGAAAAATTCCGGCCGGTGAAAATCCGGTTTTGGCGCTATTACCGGAGACCATGTCAGCCAGTGCGGGTGAGAGGTCTTATCTCCGCATTTATAAAAATTGGCCCTCCATTGAACGCCGGTGGCCGGAGGAATCATTTTGGTGTATTCTTTAAGCAAGGCAATGGGAAGCCTGTAAGCGACCGTCCATATCACCGGTTCCTGTATCTTTGGATCGACCAGCCTGGGCAGTGAATGCACACAGGTTATTTTTTCACACTCTTCTCTTGGAATAACCACCCTGTTTTTTCCCCTTTCCGTTTGAAAATGGAAGAGCATGGTGCCGCCGCAATTCATTTCAAGATTAAAATATCCTTTGGAAACATCTGTCCTGGGCGTAAAAAAAAATTCCACGCAGCTGTCCTCAAAAACATTGTCCTGATGATCCTCAGCCGTTGCCCGAACATATCGATCATTGACCCGAAACATCACAAACAAAAATTCATCATCAAAAATTAGTTTTACTTCTGTCCGGGGAAAATGATCCGGCCTTGAACCCATGTACCCGTCCAAGGACAATGCAGGAATTTCATTCCATGGGGGCACATCCCAGCCTGCATCAATGATGTAACCGGTTTTTGTTTTCTTTACGTAATATTTCATTTCCAAACCTTGAAGTTTTTGTTTGCATTCACGGCAGGTAATACTATAAAGCCCAGTCCCGGGATTTGCAATTCAAACCAAAACAAGCGTGATTTAAGTAATAAAAATCAGTAAAAAGCTCAAAAACAGAAACTGGGCCAATCA
>MGTJ01000146.1:0-35152 GCA_001799395.1 Desulfobacterales bacterium RIFOXYA12_FULL_46_15
ATCAGATCATAACTCAAAACGTCAAATAATTCCATACTGTGCAGCCGCCATTTGCGTTGCCAGGACAACCGGACTGCCGGTTCATTTTCAAGCTGGTTATCCCAGCCCTTGGCAGTAGGGATGTCCCTTAAGTCATGAACCGTGTTCTGAGCCGGTTCAGCTTTGGAAGCGGGACCTACAACACCCACTACAATTTCAAGGGTGTCCAGTTTGAGATGGGTTTTGCTGTGCAGGGCCAGTCCGCCATAAAGGAAACCGGCATAAGGCCTGTCGTTTTCAAGCCGTGTGGGTGTCTGGGTATCCGAAGGCGTATAGATCTGCTGTCCGAATATAACACCGACATTATGAATACTTGCCGGATTGCCGGAAAAGGGAATGACCTTTATAAACGGGATGGACCATTCCGGCAGGCGGTTGTCATCTTCATATTGGCCCAAATCCTTTGAAAGCCAGGTGAGCTGGAAGGCATTTGTATAGTATTCATCCGTGCCGCCAAATAAATCATTTTCATAAAACAACTGAAGGGTTTGAAGTTCAGAGGGGTCCATGGGCCATGCCCGGGCCGGAAAAAAAACGGCCCAGGCAATAAGGCATACATACCAAAAGCGTTGAATGATCGTACAGGCCCTGTCGTGCCCTAAATATTGGAATTTCATATTACATCAGCCACCTTTTTTTCATGAGCCGGTACGCCATGAAAAAGGTTAATACTCCGACGAAAAACAAATAGATCCATGCAGGAATCAGGGTTGCTATCCCGTTATGATCCAGCAGGATGGACTTGACGGATTCAAAAAATGGGTATGAGGGTAAAAAGGGCGCCACAGTTGATAATTTTTGTGAAAAATCAGACAAGGCGGAAGGAAGCAGGTGGGGCAAATAGAAAATAACCCCCAGGGTTCGGGCAGAGGCCTGGTTGCGGCATAAAAACCCCAGAAAAATACCGTAGGAACTGAAACAGAAACTGCCGACACCGATGAAGGCGAAATAGGTCAGGGCATTTCCAAAATCAAATCCTCCCATGAGATGAAGGAACAGTACTGCGATGGAAATTAAAATCATGCCCAGAAATAATTTGGCCGTGAGCCACTCAATTTCCCGCATGGGCGTCTGCAAAAGCGCAAGGAGTATTTTTTTTTCTTTTTCTTCGGCAATTTGCGCGGGCATGATAATGAAGCTTACCAGCAAAGCCAGCATGAGTATCCAGGTCGGCAATGTCTGTTGCTGAATCCCGCCTTCCTGAAGTGGTTGAATATCGGAAATCCAGTTCATATTATGCCCTTCCACTGCTTTTTGCAGGGCTGAAAAGCCCTCCACGATTGAAAGGGATAAAACGGATTCTTTTTTTAAAACCACCAGGACCAGGCCGGTCTTTTCTTTTTCAGACCTTAACAGTAGGCCGTCGATTTTTTTTTCCTTTACCTGTTTTTTCCCTTCCTCTTCATCAGGAACCCAAAGAACCGAAAACAGGGTATCGGCCGATTGCACTGCATCAAGAATTACAGGCGCATAGGGTTCGGACTGAATCAACCCGATCCTGGTTTTTTGGATATCGACCCCGGCTTCATCCACCAGCATCAAAGAAACATAAACAAAAAAAGGGATGAAAAGAATCAGAAAGATGGACTTGTTCTTGAATGAAATAGCCAGATCGTTCAAGGTTAATATGATTATGTTTTTTATCATCACTGGTACAGCTTTTCATGTATTTCGGATTGAAAATAAGTTTGGGGAGAGCCATCGAAAACAAGGCATCCTTGATGAAGCACAATAATCCGGGTGGCCAGGGTTTTGATCTCTTCAGGCCGGTGGGAAGTAAAAATGATGGTTTTCCCCGAACGATGAAATTCGGTCAACAGCCTGTAAATCTCTTTTGTCATGTCAAAGTCTATTCCTGACGTCGGTTCGTCAAAGAGCAACACGGGCGGATCAGCCAGAAGGCTTCGCCCGATACTCACCCTCTGTTTTAACCCTTTTGATAAAACCTGTATCTTATTATTGCGAAAGGGCAGCAGATTGAAGGCCTTTAAAATTTCTTCAATCCTTTGAAACGGGACTTGAAACAGCCGGGCAAACAGGCGAAGATTATAGCCAACGGTAAAAAAATCGAAAAGGTTCGGCGTTTCCGGAACAAAACCGATTTTTCTGACAACCGCCAATCTGTTTTTCAGATTGATGCCGTCCACAAAAACCTGGCCCCTGTCAGGGATGAGCCAGCCGGTCAGGAGTTTTAATAAAGTGGACTTACCTGCGCCGTTGTGACCGATAAGGGCAATCAGCTCCCCTTCTTCCACCTCAAGATCGATAGGCAGAAGACCTCTTTTTTCTTTATATATTTTTGTAAGCTGCTGGATCTTGATCTGCATAAATAATGCTTTTCTTTCCCGGTAAAAACCGTGATGACTTTGGCCGGATTTGCCAAAGCCATCACTTCGGATATAATTTATTTTTTTTAAATCAGGCTTTTATGTTCGCTGGCTTAAATAAATAATCCCGAACACTAAAGCGACCACTACCAAAACGCCAATGACAAGTTCCATTTTTTTCTCCTTAAAAATTAATGTGTTATTTCCACGTCCGGTTAACATTCATAGATCGACGACTTAATAGAGTAATTTGCAATTAGCATGCTAACCTTGATTTTTCTTTCCCATATCCTGATACTTATCCGTCCTGCGTAGCCCCTATCAAACCGATCAAAATTTTTTGCCGGGGATGACTTTATAAAATTTCGTTTGCCGGGCTGATAAAAAAAACTGTATGATTCGGCCATATGCGATCAAATGGTCTTATATGACCTTATCAATCAAGCTGCCTGCCGATATCCTCAAAGGCATCCACGACCATTCCCGTTCCCATGGAAATTAACAGGATATCCTGGGCCACACGCACGAAACGATGCCTCGGCGGTGGATGCCCCAATTGCACAAGTATCCTTGGCGGAAGACTATAGTAAATGACTTCTCTGGGAAGCGGCCGGCCCTTTCTCCACATTTTTGCATGGCCGGGGGGTATGCAGCGGTTGCCCCGCTTGACAAGACCCGGCGGGCAACGCCTCTGGCGAAATCGATCGGAATAATATTCGTGGATGAATTTTTGCTTTTGTTCACTGAAATACTCTCTCCCATTGGTTCCATGCTCATTTCTCCCGTCATATGCACCATGATCGGAATCCCTGTTGTCTTTATGCCTTTCGCTCCTTGCTTCCTGTCTGTGGGGTTCTCTCTTTTTACCGTCAACCCAGTCCGGCTTTTCTGCGAGTGCCGCGCCGGTTGACCATATCCCAGCAAATATAAGCGCCAGGGCAAGACCCATCTGAAACATAAACCGCTGCATGATGTTTACTCCTATTCAAAAAGTTATAAAACAGACTCCTCATCATAAAAGAAAGGCTGCCCAGAACACATTCTTCCACTGTCCGGTCAAGAGCGGATATTCGCCGATAACAAAAGGTTTCAGGATTGTCTCTTCAACCGTCCGGACCGGAGAACGCACTTTCTGACGCAGACCCTCCCAGACATGGATTTCACCGTTTATGAGATACCCTTTCTGGATAAAGGGAACATCCTTTCTTTTAACATCCCGAAAAAAAGATAGTAAATCGTTGTGGGGGTAAGCTTTTTGAATAATGCCGTAAAAAGAGGGGTGTCCTCAGGCTTGACCGAGGGTGTCCGCAGCTATTACGCCCGGCCCTCCGCCGTTGGTCAGTACGGCCATCCGGGAGCCCCATGGACGTTATTGCTTGGCCATCAACTCTGCGCTGTCAAAGAGTGACTCCACGCGCACGATGCCGGCACGTTTCAAAGCTGTGTCATATACCGCATCTTCGCCTGCCATGGCACCGGTATGAGAGGCTGCTGCCTTTGCACCGGCAGGACTTCTGCCGGATTTCAACACGATGATGGGTTTAATCCGGGACACCGAGCTTGCAGCACTCATGAATTTGCGAACATTGGTCAGATTTCCGGCTAACGGCATCTCCGATGCAAACCCTGCATTCAGGTTCTTGCCGGGCCGGATAAGCCCCATGCAATTGGGTCCCAGAATACGAAGTCCGCCGGCATAAGCCGTTTTTTGGATCTGGTCTTCTATCTGACGGCCCTGACACCCACTTCCATTCCTCCTGCTGAAATAATAATAGCCCCGCCCACTTTTTTATTCACCCAATACCTTCTTGATCTGGCCGCATTTTTCCTGAACCTTTCCCTGAATTTTCTCGATTTTACCTTCGGCTTCCAGATCAGGATTCCCCACTATTTCCCCATCCGGTCTTCCTGGACCTTAAACGTATTCAGTTCAGCGCCATGTCGTTGGAAACACTTGTTACGCCATGGACATCGCTCGCCAGTTTGCCGGCCAGATCCTTTTCAGCCGCATTGTTCACGATGCCTTTCAGCTTGACCATGCCGTCTTTTGTTGACACGATGATGTTCAGGCTGCTGGTTGAGCGATGATACAACAAGGTTGTCTTGACCAGGGCTGAAATGGATGCATCATCAATAGATTCTACGACGGTATCATCCTTTTCAGCTTTTTTCGCCGGATCAGGCGCCATTGACGAAGGCGCAACGGTCATCATATTGTTAACGGTTTTAACCCCATCCACATCCAGGGCGTATTCCGTTGCCAGGTCTTTTTGAGCTGTGCCGGAGGCTTCACCACGCAAGGTAATGGTCCCGTTTTCTGCAAAAACCTCAGTCGCCGTACCACTCACGTTCCGATGAAATAAAAGAGTGGTTTTCACTTTGGTCATAAGCCATGCATCCGAATAAACAGCCGGCGTTTCCTTTTTTAATTCGATCTTATTGTCCACGCTTTTAACACCCGGCTGATTCGCCGCTATCCCGTGGGCCAAAGATCTTTGAGAGTCTTCAAAAACACTCCCGGTCAAGGTGACCGCACCGTCTTTGGACTGGATGCGGATATTTTCATCCTTTAAATAGCGCTTGAATACATATGATTTTTTTATGGAGGACTCGATCCAGTCATCCGACTCGGATGCAAACAGAGCAATGCCGGTTAAACACAAAGAAGCGGCGATGACCACCACGATGTTCAGAATCTGCTTGATCTTTCTGTCCATGGGGATGTAATTGTTCACCAACCACAGCAGAAACCCGACAACGATTAAAATTATGACAAACTGTATAATATCCATGATAGCTTCCCTTTATAAGGTATTTTTTCTTCCTATGACCAGCAGAGCTATTCCGCTTTCACCTGCTTTATAGAATTCATCCGGTTGGGATGAAGGGTTTAAAAAAAAATTGCTTATTACAGGATTCTCCGGCCCTGAATGATCTGAACCAGCAGGGCGATAACCGCCAATACCAGCAGGATATGAATAAATCCGCCCATGGTATAACTGCTGACCAATCCCAGCACCCAAAGTATTAACATGACGACGACAACTGTCCACAACATGATATTCTCCTCTCATATCTAATAATGTCTATTATCGGACCGGCCGGCACACCCGGGTAAGCCGGCAATCCTTCAGGGTTCAAACCGTCATCACTGCCGCTTCCCGGGTGTTTCACCCAGTCCAGTCCTATTTTACAACCATGCTGTTCTTAACAGATGTAACCCCTTTCACCTTTCGGGTGATTTCCACGGCTCTGGCAGAAGCCTTGGCAGAATTTACAAAACCGCTCAGTTGCACTTCTCCCTTGAACGTCTCCACATTGATCTGAAACACCTTCAGCATCGGGTCATCCAGTATCTCCGCCTTAACCTTGGCGGTTATGACGGAATCATCCACATATTCGCCCGTGCTTTCACGTGTTCGTGTTCCAGCACACCCTGCAATGAGGGCGGTCAGAAACAGTACGATAACCAATTGTCTGAAAAAATTGACCTTATTCATAATGGATCCTTTATATATGGTGTTGATGTTGTTTATTCTCTATTTATTTTCGATGAAGCTCAACACGCCTGTTCAACGCCCGCCCCTTGGCTGTGTCGTTAAGCGCAACCGGTTTGGAGAATCCGAATCCTTCAAGGTTCAGGCGCTCTCCTTCAACTCCCTTGTTTATCAGATAAGTCTTTACGGCCTGGGCCCGTCTGATGGACAGAGCGTCATTGTAGGCTTTGGTGCCGACGCTGTCTGTATGGCCTTGAACTTGAACATACATATTCGGATAGGCTTTCATGATTTCTGCAATATGATCCAGATAATCAACTGCCGCCGCTTTGATGAGAGACTTATCAAAATCAAAGAGAGTATCATCCACTACCCAGACGCCCTGAGCATTTAATCCTTTAATTTCAGGAGGGGCCGGGGCGACCGGAGGAGCAACCGCCTTGGCTGCCGGTGCCATGGGTTTTTTGCTAAGAAAAACGTCTTCGACAAATTGGGCCATACCGGCGTCTGTCAACAGGTTATCTGCATTGGAGACAAATCCGCACTTACCGATACGGGCGATTTCATCCATGAGGACGGCCCCTTCTTCATTATTACCGACAAAGATGGGATAATAGCAAAGCCCTGCGCCCAGTTGATCTTTCAAGGCCTGGGCTGCTTTCAGGGTGATGGGGGACTCTAAACTGAATTCCGACTGACCGTCACTGATAATAATCACAGCGGTTTTACCGGATACAGGTTTCAATTCCTCCTGTCCGGAGGCGTCCAGAGCAGTATGCATGGGGCTTGTACCACCCGCTTCAGATATCTTCTTTAATTTTTCACCCAAGGTTTTTGTGGCATATTTTTCCATGCCGTAAAAAAGAACCGTGCTTTTGTTTGATACTGCTGGGCTGTGCCCAAAGGATCGAAGCGCACCGTTCTGACCCAATTCCGGCAGGGTCTGATTCATACGGCTGACAATTTCGGTGGCCATATCAAATTTATAATTTCCCTTGTGTATGTCGGCCATGGAACTGGATGCATCCAGAACAATGACAAAATTATCAATGGACGAAACATAGTTGTTGGAACTGAATGGGGTCAGGGTAAATGTGGGGATGGGCTGAACCGCCTTCTGGGTGTAACACCCCGATAGCAAGAAAGCGATGGCCAATACCGTAAAGAGTTTGGCAGTGAAGCATTTCATGGTGGGTCTCCTTTATAGTTATGTTTTATGGTCACGGATGATTTATATCCGTGTGATGGATTCGTTCACAGACTGATATAGTTCAATTAACGTGCCGGGATTTCTAAATCTGATTTATTGTTGTCATCCGGTTGACCGGCAGGGGCGGCGGGCCCTAAAGAGTTTCATACCGGTGGTATTTAAAACTAAGAAATTAGGTCATATTTAGCCCTTGGTCATATATGGTGTTAATGCGCACATAATTTAGAAGAACTGAGAAGAGAAATTTTCAAAAAGGGTTGACGAACTTCAAAGTTTTGTCAGATTATTTGGGCCTTGATAAGAGACCTTTTTTTATGCTGGATAGAACTTTATGAAGACAGTGGAAGGAAACTTGAATCCCTTTATCCTGAAAGCCGATGTGACCGGGGACAACAGCGGTCTCTTGATAAAGAGACCTGCCTTGACTTGACGCAGACTAATCATGGTAGCGGTGTCGTAGTTGTTCAATCCCTTAGTGATTTTGAGGCTGAGTCTGATGAACGCGCTTTTATGAGAGGTGTCCTCAAAGGCATGGTTGATCTGGAAGAAGGAAGGGAACTAAACCTTGAGGATGTAAAAAAATATCCTATTGCAAATTTTTCAGCACTCGGAAGGGAATCATTGCCGTAGGTGCAATTATCGAGATTCTCGCACCCCTGCTTCAGAAGCTGGGCAATTCCGGCAATATGGGAATCTGCGTGGCCTGTGTTGAAAGAGATATCGGAACGGCTGCTGGAAGGCTCCAGAATTCATCCGTTGAAGATGGTTCCGGTAACCGGGCACCTTCTGAAAGCTATGGATCTGTTCCAGGTCAAGGAGGGGCTTTGATCCAATTGAAAAGGCTTTAAGTAATTATTAACGAAGACCGGCCTTCAGCATGTTTTTGCATGCTGAAGGCCGGTCTTTCCAATTTAATCCCCCATATAGGCTTTTTTTACCATCTCATTTTCAAGCAGTTTTTTAGCGTCATCCTCCAGGATAACTTTCCCGGTCTGGATAACATACCCCCGGGAGGCAGTTTTAAGGGCCATCCGGGCGTTCTGTTCCACCAGAAGGATGGTTACGCCCTGTGCGTGAAGGGTTTTAATGGTATCAAACACACTGTCTACCAGAACAGGGGCAAGCCCCATGGATGGTTCATCCAGGAGAAGGATTTTCGGATCAGCCATTAATGCCCTTCCCATGGCAAGCATCTGCTGCTCTCCTCCGCTCAATGTTCCTGCCAATTGTTTTGATCTTTCTGCAAGTCTTGGAAACATTTGAAAAATTTTTTCAATGTTATTTGCATCTCTTTTTTTATCTTTTGAAGTAAATGCGCCAAGATCAAGGTTTTCCATCACCGTCAACTGACCGAAAACCCTGCGGCCCTCAGGGACCTGAACAATCCCCTTGGTAACAATTTCGTGGGCCGGATATTTCCCCAGATCTTCACCATTTAGAAAAATCTTTCCTTCCGATGGTCTCAAAGTGCCGCTGATGGTTTTAAGGGTTGTGCTTTTCCCTGCACCATTACCACCGATCAAAGTGACGATTTCGCCTTTATTGACGGTAATTGAAATGTCTTTTAAAGCATGTATTTTACCATAATGAGCATGCACGTTTCTTAATTCAAGCATTGCCATAATTGATTGACCTCAATTAATATTCTATAAATTTTGAATGACTTCCATCATACCCCATACTCATTTTTAATGAGAATCCGCAGCATCACCACTTCCAAGATAAGCTTCAATAACGGTTTTATTGTTCTTTATCTCTTCGGGCAGGCCTTCGGCAATCATTTTCCCATAGTCGAATACGGTTACAATATCGGAAATATTCATTACAACCCGCATCTGATGCTCAATAAGAACAATCGTGATACCTATTTCACCCCGCATATGTTCGATGAAATCCATCATATCCTGGGTCTCCCGGGGATTCATGCCGGCTGTGGGTTCATCCAGAAGCAGCAGCTTGGGCTGAGAAGCCAAGGCTCTGGCCATCTCAAGTCTTCTTTGCTCACCATAGGGAAAATTTTTGGCAAGGGTATTCTCTTTTCCTTCCATTTTCACATATTTTAAAAGATCCATGGCAATTTGTTTGGCTTTTGCTTCTTCCATTTTTGTGCTTTTAAGACCGAGAATGGGGCCTATAAAACTGGATTTCAAGTGCACATGATATCCTACCATAACATTTTCAAGGGCTGTGAGATTGGGAAAAAGCCTGATGTTTTGATAGGTCCTGGCTATGCCTTTATGGACAATCCTGTCCGGGGAAAGCCCGACAATGGAATTGCCGCTTAACAGCACTTCTCCTTCCTCAGGGCGGTAGAAGCCGGTGAGGCAGTTGAAAAATGTTGTTTTCCCGGCGCCATTGGGTCCGATAATGCTGTGGATGGATTTTTCCTTCACATTGATATTCAATGCATTCAACGCCACCAGCCCGCCAAACCGTTTTGTCATATTTTGTATACTCAATAACGTCATAAAATCTCCTTTAAGGCTGAGCAGCAGTTTGCGTTCCGGTTTCAGTTTCATCGTGAAGCTCAATTTTATGCCGTACTTCCGGCAGAAGACCTTCCGGTCTTAACAGCATCATGATGACCAGGGCCACACCATAAACAAACATCCGGTAATCTGCAAATTCCCTTAACAGTTCGGGAAGGCCCATCAAAGCGGCGGCACCGACAACGATACCGGGCAGACTCCCGATACCGCCGATAATAACAATACAGACGACATTAATAGAGATGAAAACATTAAAACTATGGGGATAAACAGAACCGATCTTGCTTGCAAATATGGCCCCGCTCAAGGCTGAAAACCCTGCGCCTGTTGCAAAGGCAAGTAATTTGGTAGCAACCAGATTGATTCCCATGGCCTGGGCCACATCCTCATCTTCCCGCATGGCCATCCAGGCCCGCCCGAGTCTTGAGTTCTTAAGCCTGAGGGAAATAAACACCACAAGGATACATCCTGCAAGAATCAGATAATAAATATGCTGGGGCTTAACCATTAAAAATCCCATAAAATTCGGGTTTGGAATGGAACCAATCCCCTGGGCTCCGCCAAGCCATGGTTTCAGGAAGTCTGAGAGCACCAGGATACGGATAATTTCACCAAAGCCGAGGGTGGCAATAGCCAGATAATCCCCGCGCATTTTAAGTACCGGGATACCCAGCATGACACCGGCTAATATACCACAGATTACTGCAATAGGTAGAGCCTGCCAGAAATTGAGCCCTATATCGAAAATCTGAGGTGATGTCAAAAGTGCAACCACATAAGACCCAATGGCAAAAAAGGCCACATAGCCAAGATCCAGAAGCCCTGCATATCCGACAACGATATTCAGCCCGAGTCCAAGTAGAACATAGAGTCCTACAATGGTCAGCACCTCGCTTAGAAACAGCCCGAGGAACTGGGGAAGAAAAATCAGGATGATTGCAAGAATCAACAATCCAAAATATTTTGTCTTTTTCTGGGTTGCTTTGGGTAGATTTGAATATTTTGTTTTAATGGTATTTTGATTTGCATGCCATAAAAGGTACAGGATGCAAAAAATAATGACGGCCAGAATTGCCCCGATAGGTGTCAGGCCGTTCAAGGTATAAAAGAGGCCGGCCAGATAATTGGTTACCCCCAGATCCCATGAATTTAATATAGGCAGGATTAATTCCTGCAACAATCCTAAAGCAAAAACTGTTGCAATTGCATTAATGATCAATTTTCTTGGGAGATCGGTTAATACAATGAGGAGGCCGGAAAATGCACCGCAAAGAAGACCTGCAAAAAGAAGGATAAAAATGCCTCCTGCACCGGAGATGCCGCCGGTCAGTATATTATAAAGCACCGGGGATGCTTCGACAAAAACGACCCGGAGCTTAATAGACCGGCCAATAATAACAAATATTGCAAGTAAGCCGGAGGTCACAAAACCGGACATCACTGCATTGGCAAATTGAATTGATTTTTCTGGAATCGGCGTTTTTTTTGCTGCAATAAAAGCTGCAAACATGGATATAATTAACGCTATCGTCACACCCATCGGCAGATATCCTGCAATAATAAACCGCTTCCCAAAGGATTCAACCATCCCGATCAGGCATATGACGAGAACGCTGACCCCACCAATGGCTCCTATTTTTACACCATGATTCCATAAAGACTGAGCTTTTGTCATACCTTCACCCTATATACTGTATTTGTTTAGGCCTTTTTCGTGGCTAATCGTTCACCCAGAATACCTGTGGGTCTGAAAATCAGGATCATCACCAGCATGGTAAATGCAATCGCATCTTTTAACTGGTATGGGGCAATGATACCGAGACCATCAAGAAATAAAGCCGGAGCCACGGATTCAATCAACCCTAAAAAGACACCGCCCAGCATTGCACCCGGGATATTCCCGATTCCGCCAAGCACTGCCGCAGTAAAGGCTTTTAAACCCGGAATAAATCCCATGAAAAAATGCACCTGCTTATACATCAGGGCATATAAAACACCGGCTGCTCCGGCTGCCATACCCCCGATGACAAAGGTGGTAGAAATCATGGCATCCACATCAATCCCCATCAAAGCGGCTGCTTCCTTGTCTTCAGACACTGCCCGGATGGCTTTTCCAACCTTTGTGGACATGATAAAGCCATAAAGCACTATCATCATCAGGATGGCCGCGACAATTACAATCGCCTGAATTTTCAGAACTCTTATGCCCAATATCATCCAGAATCCTTCAAGAACCTTCACATCAGGATATGCATTGATCCCTGATCCGTATAATCCTCTAAAAAGATATTGGAGAAAAAAGGAGGCCCCGATTGCCGTAATCAAGGGGATAAGTCGTGGCGCGCCTCTCAATGGTCTATAAGCGATTTTTTCAACCAGATAAGCTATCATCGTAGAAATAAGCATGGCCACTGCAAAAATAGCAATGATCGCTATAATTGGGTGGTTATCTAAAAAATCGCTTCGCCACATGGCTGTTGCAACAAAATAACCGGTGAAGGGACCGCTCATGAAAACCTCACCATGAGCGAAATTGATCATCTTCAGGACACCGTAAACCATGGTGTAGCCGGTTGCTATCAATGAATAGATACTTCCCTGGGCTAATCCGAAAATTACAAAGTCTATCCAGTGGCTTTTTGTATACAGACCTGCCCTGATGGTGGAAACCGATCCCCATAAGCACATTAACAAAAGGGTCCCCCCGATCATCCACATGACAATGTCGGTCACCGTTACCCTATCTTTCCATTTTTGAAACATTCATCCTCCATCCCATGATAAAAAACAGTTTGGTTCAGGGCAGGGCAAATAGTTAGACCATTTAATCAACCCTGTAATAACGCCTGTTTTATTTTTTATCCCAAGAAAAAACCACACCCGACAACGTGACCATGCCGGGTGTGGTTTTATTTAATTAATATTGTTTCCAGAAAGGTACTGTTGACATTTTGTTGGCTTTGAGGTCAGCTTCCGTCAGTTGGTAAACCGCTATTTTAGGATCAGCACAGTCGCCGTATTGATTACAGGTGATGGTACCGGTAAGGCCTTTCATCCCTTTTGTCTCATGCAATGCCTTGTTGAAAGCATCTCTGTCGATTTCAAGGGTATCCCCTTTAACAACGGCTACTTTCTCTATGGCACCCTTGATCAGGAACATTGCATCATAGGCGTGAGCGTGGAAAGGAGCTTCCGGAGCAGTGCCATATTTTTTCTTGAATTTTTCAAGGAAAGCTGTATAGGAGGCATCCAGGGCTGAGAAATCAGGGCTTGAATGATACATGCCAACGGCTGCACTGCCGGCTGCTGCAAGGAAATCAGGAGAGAATGAGCCATCAGCACTCATGAGAGCTGTTTTTTCCAACCCGGCAACCTGTTTTGCCTGTTTTACACAATGGGCTGTTTCCGGGATAAACATGGGCATGTAGATCATTTCAGGAGTACCGCTGGCAATTTTTGTCAGAACCGGTCTCATATCAGTGTCACCAGGGGAAACTGCTTCAATGGAAGTAATGGTTCCGCCAAGTTTTTTGAATGTATCGGCAAAAACCTGAGCAAGTGACTGGGCATAAACGCTGCCGTCATGGATGGCAGCGGCTTTTTTAAACGCTAATTTTTTAAACGCGAATTCTGCTGCAATAGCACCCTGGATATTGTCATTGTGGCAGGTTCTCAGATAACCGGAAAAGTCAGGTCCGCTGGCAGGATCAGTCAGGAAGGGAGCTGTGTTGGATGCGGAAATAGATGGGATTCCCATCTTCCAAAGTATGGGCACACCAGGTTTTGCTGCACTGGAGCAACTTGAGCCAATAGCCATAAGAACCGTCGGATCTGATGCAATTTTAGATGCGGCAGTCTGACCGCCTTCTGGGCCGCACCCTTCATCCTGGCTGCTGAGTTTAATGGGATGGCCTTTAATGGATCCGCCCATTTCTTCGACAGCTATTTCAAGACCACGGAAGGTATCAATTCCAAGAGAAGAGTTGGGTCCGGTTGTTACAAACCAGGCAGCCAGATGGACAGGCTCCCCTTTTTTTATGGTAAGAACATTTCCTGCTGAAGCCGGGCCGGCTATCAAACCGAACAGAAAACAAACAGCAACCAACACTTTTAATAAATGTTTCATACTACACTCCCCCTTTAACTAAAAAAAATAAATTTATGTTAAAAAAATCTGGGCAAACTGCAGGTAAACTCATATTGTCTGCAATTATACCCGCCTGGTACAGCTTTATGTAACACTTACCTTACTTATGTCGTCTGTTTATATTCACGGGGCTTCAATTTGTCAAGTCATACTATGATTTTAATACGGAAGAAACCCTTAAAAGGATAGAATACCGAATAAAATCATTGCTCTAAGATATTGCCGTAAATATCTTGCCAGACACCCCTGTGTTGTATAGCAAATACCTTGCCATTGATTATAAATATTTTTCAAAGATAGAACTCATTAAAATCATTAAGTTATTTTTTTTTACAATAAGAATAAATTAATTTACAGAAAACACTATCCTCAAAATATGGAAATTATTTAAACCAAATCACACGCGATACCTGTTTTTGAACCTATGGAAGTGGACATATTATAAACCAGTGGTAACACTACGTTCCAGATATTGATTATATCCATTTTTTCAAACTCTTATCAAATGTTTTTATACACTTCTTGACAAAACCGTTTTTCCTATTCTAAATTCAACTCAAATCCTACCGATAAGGGGGAATAACTGCCGGGCTTTTATAAAAAGCAGGCCAATCCATATATTCAGGAGCACACCCATGCCGGATCTTGCATGTTTAAATGGTCGAATCATTAGAATTGAAGACGCACTCGTACCCATCGAAGACCGGGGCTATCAGTTCGGTGATGCAGTGTATGAGTTCATTGAAAGCTTTGATTTTCATATTTTCTGCCTTGACGAGCATTTGAAAAGGCTTCAAGATTCCATGAACCTGCTGGATTTTCCGTCTGTTTCAATACCGGTTTTGAAAGATGATATTATCAACTTGTTTACCCTTTCAGAATATGCCAGGGCCGGATGTTATCTACAGGTATCCAGGGGCGTCGAACCGAGGGCTCACTGCTATACCAACAAAGTGTTACCCCAGATCACCATGACAATCAAAAATCTTGCCTTTCTTGACCCAAGTGTTAATATAAAAGGCATCCGGATCAGAACCTGCGAAGATTACAGGTGGGGTATGTGCCATATAAAAACCGTTCAGCTTCTACCCGCAGCTCTGGAACAGCATAAGGCCAGAAAAACAGGTCTGGCAGATACGGTTTTTGTTTCAAAAGAAGGGCATGTTCTGGAAGGAACCTGTGCCAACACATTTATCATTAAGGGGCAGTCCCTTATTACCCATCCACTTGACAACCATATCCTTCCGGGTATTACAAGAGACGTCATTATTAATAGAATCTGCCGAAAAGAGAAAATTACAATTCTGGAACGTCCTTATGACATCCACGAATTTTATCAGGCAGATGAAGCCTTTTTATGTTCTACAGTCATGAAAATACAGCCCATTATCGAGGCAGACGGAAAAAAAATCGGGGCAGGCATACCAGGACCCCTGACAAATAAAATCCAGGCTTTTTATGACCAACTGGTTTACCACTCATAAATTTCTGAGAAAGGAAAAAACATGTCACTTAAAAAGAAATTAATCTTTGGCGCCATCGGACTTGTGATTCTTATCATGATTGCTACCCTGTCCTTTGTTTCCATTTTAGTTACAAAACAGAATAAAACAATTGCCAACAGCCAGGTTTTAAGCGCCATCAATGTTATCCGGCAGGATTTTCTGGACAAACAGGACAAACTTCTTGCAGATGCATTGCAGATGGCATCGGCAAATAAAATGCCATCCAAAATCGCATACCTAAACGATAACAAACATGAAAAAAATATTCACCTCCTGCATGACCAGTACAGGACCATTGTCGATGCCATTTACCAGGTCGGACAAACCAGCGACCTGTGGAAAATGGCCATCTATGATATGGAAGGAGACCTTAAAGCTTTTGCCGTCAGAGGCAGCTTTTCCGATACCCTGGGGTATGTCCATTATAAGGCAACAACCGCTCAAACTATTGGTAAATCAGAGGAAACAAAGGTAAGTGCGGATAAGGATTTTTCTTTTTTTGTTGCAAATCTGAATAGAGGAGATGCTGTAACACGGGATGCATTTAAACAGGTGGAAACCTTTCCTGAGGCCGGTATTGATATGAAATATGACAAACCCGTGGTTACGAACCAATCTGTTGACTTTGATTATTCAGACAACAGTATCCATCTTGTTGCATCTGTCCCTATTATCGGAGATGTGTTCAATGCAACCAAAGGAAAAACAGAACTCACACAAATCGGGTTTGTCCGGGTCTGTTTCCAGTTTAAAAAAGATTTTGCAGAGAAAATGACCCAGGTGACAGGCATGAAGATCAATCTGTTTTCAAAAGACAATTTCCTCATAGGAACTTTAGAAGATTATAAAAAACCGGTAATCACCCATATTACCCATAAAGAGACCCCGGACACTCTTGAAAAGCAAAAAATTTTTGTTAATGATCTCAATCTGGTAAAAGGATCATATATTCAAGGCGCTCTTCCTTTGTATAATGGAAAAACCTTTGTTGGAATGATAGCTTCTCTTTTATCCGATGACATCATTAAAAACAATTCATGGCAAATTATCAAGCTTATGGCCATTGTCGCCCTTGTGTGTATTCTTTTTGTCATCCCGGTTACCATTGTTTTTGCAAACTCGTTCATCAACCCTATCCTGAAAATTGTCGCCGGCCTGGACGACCTTGCCAAGGGAGAAGGGGATCTGACAAAGCGCCTTGAAATCAAATCCAGAGATGAAATCGGAAAACTCGCAGCTTGTTTCAATACCTTCATGGACAAACTCCAGGGAATCATCCGGAATATCTCAGGCAATGCTTCGGCATTGAGCCATTCATCAACAGGCCTTTCAGATCTTTCCCATGTGATGTCAAAGGGCTCTGGTGAGATGAGCGCCAAATCAAACAGTGTTAATGACGCTTTAAAAAACATGTCTGAAAATATCGGTCACATTACTCTCAAAATGGATGAGGCCTCATCCAACATCCACATGGTTTCTTCAGCAACTGAAGAAATGACCAGTACCATCAATGAGATCGCCAGAAATTCGGAAAATGCCCGCTCCATTGCAGAGCAGGCTGTTGTCCAGGCCCGGAATTCATCAGACCGGCTGTCGGAATTAAGAAATGCAGCAGTTGAAATCGGTAAAGTGACCGAAGCCATCAACCAGATTTCCGAACAGACCAATCTTCTGGCTTTAAATGCCACCATTGAATCTGCCAGGGCTGGAGATGCCGGAAAAGGCTTTGCCGTAGTGGCCAATGAAATTAAGGAACTTGCCCACCAGACGGCAAAAGCCACCCATGAAATTGAGGACAAGGTAAATGAAATTCAAAAAATGGTGAAGAATTCCACCACCGAAATGAACAGCACTCTTGAAGTGGTTGATAATATCAATGCAATCGTTGCTCAGATCGCTTCGGCAGTGGAAGAACAATCAGCAACCACCAAGGAAATTGCCATCAATATTTCAAGTGCCTATAACGGAGTCCAGGATGTCAATGTCAATGTCACAAAAACCAATGATTCCACAGGGCAAATCAGCCAGGATATGGTGGATGTGGATAAGAACTCCAATGATATTTCTGAAAAAAGTGCTCAGGTAGAAGAAAGCGCAGGTGAATTAATGAAGCTTGCCATTCAGCTTGAAAACCTGGTCAGCCAGTTTAAAATTTAAACCGGACAAAGGATTTTTGTGTGATGTCTTATACATTTGAACCACACCGGAATTTTGCAGAACGGCTCGATCGGGAAGATATCCTGAAAAAATACAGGTCTAATTTTCATATACCTGAAAATATCATTTATATGGACGGCAATTCCCTTGGCCTTTTTTCGGAAAATGCTGAAAAAAGTATCCATCGGGTTATAAAAGAATGGAAAGAGTCTGCCATTCGCGGCTGGATGGCAGGGGAAAAACCCTGGTTTTATCTGCCCGAAGAAATCGGAAAAAAATGTGCTTCCATTGTGGGTGCTGAAAAAGAAGAGGTCATCATGACCGGTTCAACCACCGTGAATATCCATTCTTTGATCAGCACCTTTTATCAGCCCAAAGGGAACCGGACAAAAATAATTGCCGATGAACTTAATTTTCCATCAGATATCTATGCCCTCAAAGGGCAGATCAGAATAAAGGGGCTTGATCCTGAAAAAGAGCTGATCCTTATCAAAAGCCATGACGGCCGATACCTGGATGAAGAGATCATAGCCGCAGCAATGACCGATGAGGTGGCGCTGGTTTTTCTGCCCTCGGTCCTTTTCAGAAGCGGTCAGTTGCTGGATATGGCGTTTCTTACCCGGGAAGCCAGTAAAAAAGATATTTTCATCGGCTTTGACTGCTGTCATTCAGCAGGAAATATCCCCCACCGGTTTTCCGAATGGGGCCTTGATTTTGCCGTCTGGTGCAGTTATAAATATATGAATGGCGGCCCTGGAAGTCCTGCTTTTTTATATATCAATAAAAAACATTTTCATAAAACGCCTGTCCTGGCCGGTTGGTATGGCTGTGAAAAAACGCGCCAGTTTGATATGAGCATTGACTTTGGCCATTCACGGAGTGCCGGAGGCTGGCAGATTTCTACCCAGGGGATGCTGAGTGCTGCCCCCGTTGAAAGCGCGCTTGACATCATCCTGGAAGCCGGTATGGACAATATACGGGAAAAATCTAAAAAAATTACTTCTTATCTGGCTTATCTTGTGGAAATGGTTTTATCAAAAAAACCCTATAATTTTAAAATCGGAACACCCCTTGATCCTGAAAAGAGGAGCGGGCATATTGCCCTTGAGCATGAAACCGAAGCTGTTCGAATCGGTAAGGCATTGCTGGATAACCATGTTATTCCGGATTTCCGGCCTCCCAATGTTATTCGGATAGCCCCGGCACCGCTTTACAATACCTATCTTGAAGTCTATGAAATGGTTCAGATACTCAAAAAGATAATGGATACAAAAGAGTATGAGCATTATTCAAAGGAAAGGGGAACCGTTTCCTGAGATTCATGGTTCTTTTGCTGCCGGAAAGCCTGCCTGAAATTGTGTTTTTATTTCAGGAGTTCATACAAGAGAATGCATCCACACAGGGTAAATCCGATATTATATATCCATCTGGATTGTTGATATTCTTTGATATAGCCAGCCGGAAAACCAAATGCCTTCATTTTACGAATTACTCGAATTGAGATAAAAAAAAGAAAAAAAAGAAAAAATAAAATTAATATGACAAAGGCTGCATTGGAAAAAGCAGGTTTTAGATAAGTTATGGTGATATAGCCTGTAAAGCCAATAATGACCGGTATCAGATAAAATCTGCCGGACCCGGAAAATTGTTTATATAGAAGAAGTTTCTCCTGCTCTGAAAGCAGTTCCAGGGCTTCCTTTGAAATCGATCTGCTGAAATAGATACATACCATCAGAATTATCAGTCCGACACTGAGAAGATTCGACATTCATACTCCTTCTGAATAAAAAATTCGGGAACCAACAGACAGGTTACAATCTCTTTTTCAGATTGATGAATTCGCTTCTCTCAAACCCCAGTTTTTTAAAAAAGGACAGTACATCCGTTGAATCCCAGAGAACTGAAGAATATATATTTTCGACCCCTTTTTCTTTATAGATATCACAGATCTTCCGGGCAAGGGTCAGTCCAATGCCCTGGCCCATATATTCAGGGTGTACACCGATGGCCATGATCCAGGCACTTTTTTTAATTCCAAACCCGGCATACAAGGTTGTACTGATCATATACCCCACAACCCTTCCGTTGATTTCAGCCACAAGGTTCAGTTTGCCTCTGTTTTCAGATATCTGCTGTTTTACGAATTTTTCAAAATCAATTGAGCCGTCTTCCTCTGAGATTGCCCTTCTTATCTGTTGAATGGCCGATGCATCTTTAAGCGTGATTTCTCTTATGTTAACTGTATGTTCCACAAGATCCTCCCTTGTTATTCGACTTTAATGATCTTTACGGTATGCCCGACCCAGTTTGGCGGAAGGTAAATTCTACCGCTGTTGCCACTGGATTTAACTTCTTTCTCGATCATTTCTTCACCATAAACTTCAAATTTTACTTTTGTTTGAGGTAAAGATTTTTTTTCCGTATCTTTTTCCAGTTTTTCTTTATCTGCCATATGGCGCCCTTTTTTACCCTAAACTGCTTTTTAACAAATATTGGATTATAGCTTAATTTTATCTGTTATATAGCTATAATTATATTTTTTTGCCTATATTTACAATCTTTAATTTTAATTTTCCTCAAATTGCCTGTATTAATAAAAACAGGCGGGCAAGGATTAATCATCCCTGCCCGCCCGTTATCAGAACATTTGCTTATTGTCTTGTTAAGAGCGGTTTATATACCGCACTTTTCATAATCACATATCTTACTGCAAGATCCCCGGCAAAAACAGATGCCAGCCTTAAAAAGATCCAGAAGGCATTTGTGTCTCCGCCCCACATGATCAGGGTCAAAATCAGCGGAAGTGCTACACCGAGACCTCCGACGCCGATGAGAGATATCCTCTTTAGTTCCCCTGTTCCCTGCATGATGATGGATTCTTTCCCGATCTCACTGCTGTGATAGGTTCCCCAGGCATAGAGAATGATGCAAAGAACATAGGCAAAGAAAAATACTTCAGCCCATACTTCCATTCCGGAAGCTATTTCTGCAGGTTTTGAAACGACAAACATGAATTGCAGGAGCTGGTACCCGACCCATACGCCGGAAATAACGGACAAGGGCAGGACCATGGTTGAACTCCAGGCAGGAAGCGCCCTGATAACATTCATGGTGGCAAAACCGTGGGAGATGATGAGAAGACACAGGATTCCCATAATTATATTAAATACAACATTAAAGCTGCTGCCGCTTATAATCTGTAAAAATCCCATGACGGCAAAAACCCCGATAATCCATATACCGCGGGATAACTCAGATGTTTTGGGTTTCATGATCATACGCCAGGCCCTGAGCGGATTTCCCAGATACAAGATATGAATGGCTCCCCCAAGGATCAGGGTAATGAGCCAGCCCAGGATCAATCCGGCCTTAAACTCATAAAACAGTGAAACAAAATACAGACCTGCCCCGATTTCAGAAAAAAAGAAGGCCAGCCAGAGAAAAATTCCCTGGTTATCAATCCATTGCTGCTGACGGGTAGGGTTAACCATCCACTCATAGGGTTTAAGCCCGCTGCCGTCAGGAGGAAACATGGTCTGTACAAGATGATGAATTTTATTACTCATTTTATATCCCTCCTTTAATCTTTATAAATTTTAACTGCAACAGCGGTTTCCATATTACCGGCAACCGGGTCAAAATACCTGAATTTAGCAGGCAACAGCTTACAGAAGTTAGCGCCTTTACCTTTGGCTATGGGCCGCCCGTCAGCCCACAATCCGCCCTGGCCGGCTATACCGACAACTTTGGGGCTCTGGGCTTCCATGGTCTTCACAATACCGTTTTCTTTAACACCATATTTGTTTTCAATCCAGATGATATCCCCGTCTTTCAAACCTCTTTGTTTTGCCATGGTCGTGTTCAAGGTAATGGTAAACGTGTAGGGGCACATCTTGGATACTTCATCAATATACGGATTCTGGAACGTGGTATTGTTGGTGTGCAAAATATCCCTGTATGAAAATGCTATCAGATCAAATTCATTGTCCAGATCCTTGTGGGATTCTGGCCAAAACCAGGTCGGCAGCGGTGTATACTGATCCCAATCCATCCACAGATCAAATCCGACCTCATCAAATATCTTTTTCATGCCCCGTTTGTCATGAATCAGGTATTCCATGTAAACCGGGCACCGGGTATCAATATTCCATCTCCAGTAGACATCATCAATGGCCTTATTCCAGGTCGCATATCCCTGTTTCTGAACCTTATCCGCATCCTTACCATAAACCCATTTCAGGAATCTTTCACCGATCTGTTTCCAGGTCAACACTTCACCGGGTTTGATTTGCAGTTCCGGATCCTGGACCCCATAGTACGAGTTGAGCTTGGCATTAAATTTATCCAGAACGCCAACGCGGTTGGCAATATCGATATAAACATCCATGAAGAACCTGGACTCACCAACCGGTTTGGCCACAGGCTGCTGCATGTGCACATACCAGTCTTCATGGGAGGGTGATCCGGAAAAAAAGAACGCATCTATTTCAGAGGACCAGCAGTCTTTTTCAAGATAGGACACATCCGGCAGAATAATATCACCAATGGCCTGGTCGGTTTCATTGACCCACAGATCCAACTGAACGACAAAGCAGTCTTTGAAATTTTTGACGGCTGTGGCCCAGTCGGAATTACTGATAACAAAATTCGCTGAAATTCCGAAAATCATTTCCGGTTTTGACTTCATGCCGAGTTTCTCATGGATATACTCCATTTCCTCAACATAAGGAATATGGGAAAGGGTGCAGTGGGTCCATAGATCAACACAGCCCATGTTGGTGGCCGGATAGCTGGGTGCATGGACCGGCCAGGGATCATGGGAATAGAATACAGAAGGTACAATAACGCCGTCCGTGCCCACAGTGCAAGTCTGCTCATAATTACCGCCCGGATAGGCTCTTCGGATGGCAGGCCATCCCAGAGTACCGCCAGGTACGTCTTCCGCACCCACCAACTGGCTCATCAAATCAATGGCAGCCACCTGATGGATACCGTTTGAATGGCCCTGCGAACCGCGGAAAGTCACTGAGGAAACCGGTCTGTAGGGATAGGTCTTTCCCTCAAGGGTGATGGTGGAACCAATCTGGGCATTGTCCAACCAGCCCTTGGCCACTTCCAGGATCTTGGCTGCCGGAACAGTGGACACATCAGCTGCCCATTCGATGGTATACTGTTTTAAATGCTCTTTAAACGGAACAAAGCAGGGTCTTACCTTTTCCCCTTCATATTCGTATTCGCCATCAAGGGCACAATCTTCAAAGGCAAGAGACTTGTCATCATATTCCTTGACTTTGCCTTCCCTGCTGTCAAATATTAACGGCTTTTTACTTTCTACATGACGCATGTATGTACCGTCGTCTTTAATCAGATATGGGAAATTGGTTTTGGCTTTAAGGTAAATCTCATCCATCTCACCGCGGATGTTCACAATATAGTTGGCAATGGCAAGCCCCACGGCTGTATCCGTACCCGGAAGAATGGCCACCCATTCGGTGGCCTTACCGCCTGCAAAATTCCCCATGGGATCAAATACGATTTCCTTGATACCGCGCCGGACCGCATCCGCTCTCAGGCGGGCATTGGTCATGGCGGAGTGTCCGGAACCAGTGCCTTTACTGGAACCCCATTTCAATACATATTTGGTATAACGCCAGTCCGGTGCAATGGACCAGGCACCATGGATCAGACCACCCAGCATGTGACAGGCATTTCCGCAGTGAAGACTTCCGCCGCCGATGATGAAATTACCATTGTTCTTTACGCCAAAGGCCTGGGCATAAAAATAGGGGTGGTTGTGGGGGCCGTCAGACGCTCTCATGGTCTGGTTCGTGAAAAGAATCTTGTTGGGGTCGTCTTCCATGATTTTTTTCATCCTGGTGGCAATGATGTCCAGGGCTTCATCCCATTCAATCTCTTTCCATTTCGGGTCTACCCCGATCCCTTTTTCCGGATTGGTTCTTAACAGAGGTTTTTTAATCCGGTTGGGATCATGATAATACATCAGCCCTGCGGTTCCTTTACCGCAAAGCCCTGCATTGGCTCCACCCATTGTGCTTTCTTTGATTCCCTCAATTTTGACGGGAACACCGTTGACCACCCTGACTTTTGCGCCGCAACCGCAGTAACATACGCCACAGGTGGTATTTACCCATTTGTCTTCCCAAATTTCATCTGTTTTATAGGTCATGTTTCCCCCTGTAAATTAATCGATATAATAAACCGCCGGTTCAGTACCAAATTCTTTCCGGAGCTGTTTACCCTTTTTCTCCATGATCATTCGGTTGATTTCACTGTTAGGATCATCCAAGTCACCGAAAACCCTTGCATTGACCGGACAGATATTCACGCATGCAGGAGATGCATCCTCATCCTTACCCGGCGTAAGACCCTTTTTCAAACCGTCTTCTATTCTTTCCGAGCAGAAATTACATTTGATGACTGTTCCCAATTTAAAGGGGTAAAGCTTTTCGCCGATCAATTCCATTTCAGTTTTACCCTGGCCCGGAAAATATTCCTTATCTTTGACTTTCTGATCATAATAGGTTCTCTGCTGGTACGGACAACTGACAAGGCAGGCCCTGCAACCCACACATTTTGTATCATCAATGGCTACGATCCCGTCTTCTCTCACATAGGTCGCTCCGGTGGGGCAAGCTTCCACGCAAGCGGCATCAGAACAATGATTGCAGAGAATCGGATAAATCAGTTTGCTGGATGATGGAAATTTTCCGGTCTCCCCGATGAGTACCCTGTTAAAGAATACCCCAGGAGGAAGAAAATGCTCCTCTTTACATGCAATGGTGCAGCCCCAGCAGGCAATACACCTTTTAACGTCAATTACCATTCCCCATCTAGGCATAATAACTCCTTATTAAAATTAAAGTTATACCCTTATTGATCTTTATTATCCCTGGTTTTAAAGATCAAATAATTGAACTTCTTCAAATCCCCGTTTTGCACATATGATATTGGCAGCAAGCTTTTTCCCGGAAAAATAATCCTGAAGTGCATCGCAGCAAGGTTCAATATCCAATAACCCCGACAATCTGGCAAATGCGCCGACAACTACTGTGTTGGGTATGACAAGGCCGATTTCTTCCTGTGCAATTTTATTGGCATTAATGATCCCGAGCTTTCTTAAATTCTCATGGGAAACATTAATCGTATTGTCTGAGTCATTGAGCAGCATCATACCGCCCGGCAACAGTCCCTGGAATACGGCAGGAGAATTTCTCTGGCTCGGATCAAGGACTACGATAATATCCGGATTATAGATCTGTGTTTTCTCTCTGACCGGCTTATCGGAAAACCGGCCGAATGCAGTAACTGGTGCGCCTCTCCTTTCAAACCCGAACATGGGAAAACTGGCGCCGAACTGACCGGTTCTGGCAAACGCATTGGCAAGAATCTTAGATGTGGTGACAACCCCCTGCCCCCCTCTTCCATGAAATCTGACTTCACTCATTTTGCATTTCCTCCTTTAATCTTCTGAAGATACCGGAAGCTGACATTCTCCTTCCAGTACACTCAACCCGCCCAGCATGCAGTATTCATAATCCACGTCATCCTGAAGAATCTGAAGGTCCTCTTCACTCAAATGAGCGAATTTTTTAATCAGCTCGGTATAGGTTGTTACAGGCTTGGGTTTTTTAACGGTTTTGGTCATCCTGATTTTTCCATTGACTGCTTCCCAAAGCGGGAAATAGTTTGTTTTTACAGCTCTTCGGCATACCTCAATGGTGTTTTCAGGTGCAAACCCCCAACCGGTGGTGCAGGGAGCAAAAACATGAAGAAATGCAAAACCTCTTTTTTTGGCTTCTTTGGCTTTTAACAGTTTTTTAGCCAGATCGTCAAGATCACTTAAGGTTGCCGTTGCAGCATAGGGGATCTTGTGCATGGCCATTTTCAGTGCCAGGTTCATTCTACGAAGATTTTTCCCTTTGGAAGCAGATCCAAGAGGGGTGGTGGTGGTGGTTGCACCAAAAGGAGTGGTCCCGCTTTTCTGGATACCGGTATTCATGTATCCTTCATTGTCATAGCAGATATAAATAAAAGGCTCATTTCTTTCGGCTGCTCCGGACAGGTTGCCGAACCCGATATCGGCTGCCGTTCCGTCGCCGTTAAAACAAACGACCGTATTCTCAATGCCTGCTTTCCTGTAATATCTGGCAAGCCCTGTGGCATTGGCCGCAGCACCGGTCATCAAGGTTCCGAAATAAGACAGTTTATGCCAGGTTTGGTTGTTCTGTCCAAGGAGTACCGGAGCTGAACAGGATGGAGTTCCGGTTATGACGATATCATTGCCCAATACCTGGGGAATGAATCGGATTAACAGCTCAAGACCGCATCCGGGACAGAATGCCACACCTTTTGAAAACGGGTCCTCATGTTTGAGATAATCCATTACTTTAGTCAGATTGTCTTTCTTTTTTTGTGTCATGTTAAAGCCCTCCCTCTTCCTGGGCTTCAGGATATGAAACCCATGTGACTTCACGAACATCTTTGCCTGCGGCAAGATCACAAGTCATATCAATCATTGTTGCAACATTGATCTTTGTGATGTCGGTATTTGCAATACCATCGATAAAACTGATCATTTTCGAACCGCCAAGCTGAGTTTCAAAGGCTTTAAGTTCCGTATAAATCGGACCGCCCTTAAACCCGAAGCAAAGGCTTCTGTCCACCACACCGATGGCTTTTTTACCCTTAAGGGCTTTGATCATTGCTTCGCTGGGGAAGGGTCTGTACATTCTCAATTTTAAAAGACCGATCTTAACGCCGGCAGCCCGTTTTTCATCAATCACCGCTTTAATGGTTCCGCACATGGAGCCTGATCCTACCAGTACCGCATCTGCGTCATCCATTCGATATTCTTCAACCAGGCCGCCGTAGCTGCGGCCGAAAATCTCTTCATATTCTTTGTCAATCCGTTCAAATTTAGCCTTGGCTCTTTCCATGGCAGACATATGTTTGTGCCGAAGTTCCAGGTATCCCAAAAGGATTCCATGGGACCCACAACCCAGTTTGCCGCCCGGGACCAGTTTTGTTCTTTCAGGCTGGGTCTTTAAAACAGATAAAAATTTATCAACATCCTCCTGAAAAGGTACATTTACTCCTTCAGACAGGTAAGACAGGTAGAAGCCATCATAATGAACCATGACCGGAACCTGGATGTCGTAATCCTCAGCCAGGCGATAGGCCTGGAGAACCAGGTCAAGAACTTCCTGGCAATCTTCGGCAATAAGGAAAATCCATCCGGCATCCCGTGTGGAAATCATATCCTGCTGGCCGGAAGATACAGCAATGATACCCGGAGTCTCACGATTAACATTCACCATGACAACAGGCGCTCTGGCCCCCGCAGCAGCAAGAATTGCGTCATACATGAAAACAAGCCCCCAGGAAGAAGTGGCGGTAAAGACTCTTCCGCCTGCAATAGAGGCTGCCATAACCGCATTCATGGCGGAATTCTCACCTTCAACCGTAATCAGCTCGCAATCCATTTCCCCGTTTGCATGAAATTGGGAAATCTGTTCAATAATTTCGGTTTGAGGGGTAATCGGGTAAGCTGCCACCACATCCGGCCGGGCAAGCTTTGCAGCAATGGCGGCAGCTGCGTTTCCTGTGATAACCTTAATCTGTGATTTTTTTTGTGCTTTTGTAATCATTTTTTAAAATCCCCCTCCGGCATCATGGAAATTGCATTTTTGGGACATTCCTTGGCACAGATCCCGCACCCTTTACAAAAGCCCAGGTCTGGAGAAAAATATGACTCTTCAATCATCTCCATTACCTGGATCGGACAGTAGATCGCACAAAACCCGCAGAATATGCATTTGTCCTTGTCGACGATCGGCCGTTTGGTTCGCCAGTCCCCTGTATCGGAACACATCAGGGGATCATTCGCATCTGACCACGGTCCTTCATGCTTAAAATACTTGTTTGATGACATACAACCCTCTCCTTCTTAGAAAATAAGATAACCCTTCATGAAATATGGCCCTGCTAGTATATCTATTTCATAGCTACTACATAGCGACTATGTGATTGCATTGTCAAGTAAAAAATATTTTTTCCATCAAAAAAAAAGCCCAAATTGAATAATAAGGAGTGATAGTTATAGAATATGTCCTGCATTTTAAATATTGCATATGGTTGATTGATCAACTAAAAAATATCGTAATTCTGGGTTAAATTTCCACTCACACTCATTCGTTTTAGTTACAAGATAGGGGCATATTTTATTATACTGATGATCCGGTACCGGCTGCTTGATATGGACTGCAGGGCGGCATTTTTTTTAAAACCTATCACAGTGGTTGTTCCGCCCTGAGTCAATCCCGTTTTTGAATGGGTAGCTTAATGGTAAAAACGGTTCCCTGGCCGGGTATTGACTTGACAGTTAAAACGCCGTTATGATTTTCCGTAATAATGAAATATGAGACAGACAATCCCAGGCCTGTCCCGGAACCCACTTCCTTTGTGGTAAAAAAAGGCTCAAAGATGCGCTTTAGAATATCATTGGATATCCCCGGCCCATTGTCTTCTATTTCCATAACCACATCATCCCTTTCCCTGAAGCACCGGATGACAAATCCGGGAGATGGCGTATCCGATCCTGACATGGCTTCAGCTCCATTTTTCAGGATATTCAGAAATACCTGCTGGATCTGAGTCTTCTCACAGGAAACCGGCGGAACCTCCTTCCGGTATTGCCTGATAATATCGATGGAACGGAAATTGTATTTTTTTTTCATACTGTAATCATTTGCAATCAGCTCTATGGTGGATTCCATTATGTCATGAAGATAATAACTGGATTTACGGTGATCGCTCTTCCTGCTGAAACTCAGCATATTTTCAACAATCTGGGCTGCCCGGAAGCCTGATGAAGTCACAAGGTCCATCATAAAAAAAATATTTCTTTTTTCCATATAGGCCTTTATTGCTTCAAGGCTGACCCCACATTCCGATGCAGCCTGGATATTGGCAGGAAGATTCTTCTCGAGACGGTTCCGGATAACCTGGATATTCTGAAGCATACCGGCGAGGGGATTATTGATTTCATGGGCCATACCTGCCGCAAGGCCGCCGACGGACAGCATTTTCTCAGACTGTATCATCATTTCTTCAATCCTGACCCGATCACTGATATCATCCACACGGATAACAGCTCCCTTCACAGTGTCCGACAGGATCGGGTAAATGGTGACATCGGTCAAAACGGTTTTCCCGCCCATAGCCAGCATTATCTTTGTTTCTTTTTTAACTTTCTGCTCTTCTATGGTTTGCCGGACGTTAATGATATGCCTGGAAAGCTTAGGAAAAATATTTTTGAGGAGACGTCCCTCGGCCTGATCTGATATAAGACCCGTCAATCGCTCTGCTTCGGTGTTCCATTGGGTGACGACCCCTTCCTGATCCAAACCGATCAGCATGGAAGGCATGGAATTGACAATACTTCTGATAAAATCTTTTGTATTTCGAAGTTCACGTTCCGTCTTTTTTATTTTGGTTATATCCGTAAAATTGACCACCAGGCTTTTTTTGCTCCCGTCTTTTGTACGGTAAAAGGCCGAATTAATACTGACATCAAGGAGATCCCCTGTTTTTGTGACCCTTCTTGTAAAAAAATCATAATTACCTTCCGGATTATCAAATGTTTTTTTCAGGGCCTCTTTTGTTTCCTCCATGTTTTCTTCAGGTATAAACTCTATTCTTTTCCCTACGAGTTCCTCAGGATGCCATCCGAAAATCCTTGTAAAAGCAGGATTTAGATAAGTCACCTCCCCTGTTTCGTTATAGAACACAATCGGATTGGGGGAAGCTTCGAGAATAATCCTGTGGATTCTTTCACTTTCTTTTAGCGCTGTCTCTGTATTTTTACTGTCTGTAATGTCTCTTAAAATGATCAGCCGGCCAATCTGCTTTTCTTTTTTGTTGCGCAAAGGAAAAATCCTCAAATTCCATTGCTTTAAACTCTCTTGCACACAAAATTGTATTTCCGTTTCAACCGGATCTGTCTGTCTATAGCTTTCAATCTGTTCAAATAAAACAGGCACACTTTTCCATATTTCCATATTTGCATTGACAAGCCTGTCAACCTGAAAGAGATTCTGGGCAGCTTTATTGAGATCAAGTATCCGGTCATTCATATCCAGGGCAAGAACCGGGTCTCCCATGCTTTCTATCAACATTTCACGGGCCAGTGGGATCAAACCCGGCATCTGATATTTCAGCAACGCCCATGAAAAGGCAATTCCGCTGATGGTAAATGCAGCCGGGGTCAAATCAAAATGTTTTAATGCGTCAAAACCAAACAGGTAAAGAATATTTGACAGCCACGGGCATATCACTCCCACCAGCAGCATGAACATCTGTTTTTTAAAAATTCCCTTTGAAGAGATCAGGGTTCTTATCAAGATAAAAGTTGCCAGAAGGATTAAGAGATAGGAAAACACAACATACGCCCAAAAGCCTGCACCTCGAAAGTATGCAAGGGCAGGCACCTTGCCTCCCGGATCCAGCCAGACATTTTGCCATATTAAATGGTGCCGGTCATTTGTTAAAACCAGGATAATGACAAGAAGGGGCATTATGCTAAGCAATAGATAACCGGTACCGCCTATTTGAGGTTTACCCGTTACAATGGCTGAAATAAAACAGAAAAGCAGCATACCGATCCAGGAAGCGCCGAAATATTCAGTTTTCATCCACCAGAGCTTCAGATCCATGGCCGGGCTGATCAGCTCCATTCCATAGGTCAGAGACCACATAGAAACAGCCGCCATGAGCAGCATCAGAATTCCGGCACTTTTATTCTTCCAATAAGGGGATAGGTATATGACCATGCCCAGGGATACAAATCCTGAGGCAAAAGAGAAAAAGCCGTATATCCATACCCAGTTCAGTGCTGTCATGATTGATTCCTTAGCAACTAAAATGATTACACTATATCAGATGTTTAAGACTTTTTCCGCATAGAATTTTTTATCAATCCTTTTTTGTTACCAACAGCCATGGACCGGTCCTATAATTTAGGGGATGAGGAATTCAATATCGCCTTTAGGACCAATGAGTATGATGCAGCCCATAAACATTACAAAGAAATGGACTGCATCTGTTTTGAGAATCCGGCCATGGGGATTGATTTTTTTAAAGACCCTGACGGCTATTTAGCTGGAAATAGCCCCGACACGTTAGCCCTGCTATTCTTCATTGCTCAAAGAGGCATGATGGAGAATTTCATCGGTCCGGAAGGGTATTTCATGATAGTGTCCGGTAAGGCAAACCCGTTCGGCAGTGCGATTGTACATGATTTTAAAATCAAAATCATCCAACCGGGAATAAAAACTATGAAATATCGCTCTTTCAGTTTCCAGGTTGACACAGCAGTTATCTGAAAGATGAAATATTTTTACGGCATGGTGGGCTATCAGATAAAAACAGGCAGCAGATAAATACCTGCAATTCATTTCCCTGGAAATTTCAGGATAGAATTTGGAGATATATAAGCTGCCTGAAAATAAATCATGCGAAACAATCAGATTTCTTGAAATCTGCTTCATTTTTTCTTTACTGTATAAAAAATATTCAAGACATGAACAATCCTGTTCATATAAGAGTGAATATCTTTTCAGCAGCAAGGGCAGGTAGGTCATTAAAAACAGTGACTCAACCTGCCCGGAATATGTAATACCCTGATCAGGATATTCTGGATGTAAATTCAAAAGATTTAAATCCGCCTTTGAACAAAGTGATATAACCTGGCTCCGGCTTCATAAAAAAGTCCCCTGAGATTTCGAAACCCGACCGGATCTATTTTGGTGACCGGCAAAGGGATATCCTTTTGCGAACCACCCGCCATATATTCGGCCAGGAGTTTTCCAAATACGGTTCCAGGGCCGATTCCCCTGCCGTTATAGCTTGTGACTATGGCAACCGACGGCTCTATCAGGTGAAATCGCGGGATATGATTGGTGGTCATGGCAATTCTCCCATACCAGCCATAATCAAGGGGGGTCTCTCCCACCTGGGGAAATGTTTTTTCAATGGTTCTTTTTACCCAGTTTTCGTGGATATCCCAGGCAAATCCGTCGACCATGCCCACACTTCCGACGATGAGCCTTCCAGCAGCATCCAGGCGATAGGAAGACAGGATCAGATTGGTATCCCAGGCGCCCTGCCGCTCCGGCAAAATAGTTTTCAATATTTTTTCAGGAAGGGGCGGGGTGGCAAACTGGAAAAAATTGAACGGCACCAGGTTTTTCTGATACTCCTTAAATGCATATTCGGCATAGCCCTGGACAGCAATAATGACGGATTTTGCTGTCAGCGTTCCTCTTGGAGTAGTTAATCTCCATCCATCGCTTATTTTATCAAATTCAGTAACCGGGGAGTGATTATATAATTTTGCTCCTTCTTTTAAAGCTGCCTTTGCAAGACCATAGGCATAGGCCAGGGGTTGAACCGTTCCGGCACGTTTGTCCAGGAGTGCACCAAAAAATGAAGTACTTCCGGTCTTGACGGCTGCTTCTTCCCTTTCAAGAAGCCTTACCGGCGCTCCTCGTTTCAACCATTGCTCCTCTCTTTGCCGAAGTGCCTTATAACCGCTTTTTGAATCTGCACAGTGAAGGGTTCCGTTCCGGAGCGCTTCACATTCAATGCCGTATTCCTTAATCAATCCGAAAACAAGATCCGGAGATGCCCCCAGAATTCTGATGAGTTTTTCTCCGTATTCAGATCCCACAAGCTGAAGGACGTCTTCAGGCATGAGCCAGAGTCCGGCGTTCACAAGCCCCACATTACGGCCTGCACCACCGTACCCGATATCCTCGGCTTCAAGAAGGATGCTTTCCCTTCCCATTTTTGAAAGATGAAGGGCAGCCGAAAGTCCGGTATAGCCTCCACCAATGATGGCAACATCTGTTTTATGGGCTCCCTGCAGGGAATCCAGTTGAGGTCTGGCCGGAGCCGTAGCTTCCCAAAGGCCGTGAGTAATATTTTTTCCCATCTTCATTCCTCCTGGTATTTTATTTAAAATTTTTTTGATGTTTTTATGGTATACCAAAAAAAATATTTAAGTCAATCTTTTCTTCAAAAAATATCCGATTCATCAACAATACAGCCATTCATTGAAATTCTGATTCAGGAATTTACAAAAAATACCGGAATAGCCTTACATATTTCAGGTGGCGGCAGCGGAGCAGGTATTCGTAATGCAAAATCTGGTGAGTCGGATGTGGGCATGGTTTCCAGGGCACTCAAGGATGATGAAAAAGCAGCACTTTAATTTGTCACACTGGGATTGGATACACTGGTATTTATCGTTAATGAGGCCAATTACCGAAGCCTCTGCCGGCGTGGATACGGTTATCATTGATATTCATTCCGGCGGGGCGAACCGCAGGGCCGCATTGGATTCCAGAGTGGCCTTGGCGCAGGCTGGTTTAAAGATATCATCCGAAACCTTTTGTGGCGGATCATGGTTCCGGATGTCCCAAAGATCCAAATGACGTAATATTTTTTCGATAATGTCAAGTTTTTCGATAAAGCTGATAAAATCTGGATGTGGAAGACCATAAGGGTGAGATGGCGGTGGGCTCCTTTCCCGGCAAAGGCACCACTTTTACCATAAAACTGTCTTCCTGCTGAATTTTTTAACAATGCTGTTGACAAAGGATATTTTCTTGTCATATATATTGGTCATACGTCCGATCAATTTATATGACGGATCATGTGGCGGAGGACTCAATGGGCCGAAAAAGCATTGCCAATGAACGCCGGGACCAGATTGTTGAAGCCTTTTACCGGTGCACGGTGAGTCAGGGACTGGCTGCTTCATCCATTCGTAAGATCGCAGAAGAGGCAAGGGTCCAGCCCAGCACCCTGCACCATTATTTTAACAACCGGGATGAAATCATAGAAGAGGCCGTGGTCTATTTCACGGACATGATATTCAAGGATTTCAACAATCAGATGAAATCCCTGAACAAGCCCGGGGACACGTTGTCCAAGGGTATTGAATTTATCTTTTCCAAGGGCATGATCAATTCAGACTATACCGGTTTTTTTCTTGAATGCTGTGTGGCTGCAAGAAATAATGAGAATATCAGGAAAACGCTTGCCCTTCTGTTTAACCGGTTCCGGGAGGCCATCCAGGACCACCTGGAACAGATGGACGGGTTTTCAAAACTCTCCAGCAATGACAAGCATATGCTCTCTGCCCTGATTGTGGCCCTTCATGAAGGCATAGAGCTTCAATGGTTTGCCGATGAAACTGCAATCCGGCCGGATCAGGCTCTGGAAACTACTTTTCAGTTGATCCGGTTTTTTGTCCATGAGAAAACAAAAAAATTACAGGGAGAATCACTGTGAAAAAAGAATCAGAAGCCCTCTACGACCGGTATAAGGCCCTGTTCAAGGACGAGCGGTTTCCCCTGGCCTTTGTGGATCTGGATTGTTTTGACCGGAACGTGGCCTATGTGGCCAGAACACAGGAGAAAACCGGGAAAACCATCCGGGTGGCGTCCAAATCCATCCGAAGCCCTGATTTGATTAAGCGGGTGTTTGACCAGGGCAAAGACGCCTACAAAGGCATCCTTGCCTTTACCATGGAAGAAGCAGGGTTTTTATCTGACAACGGGTTTGACGATATTGTCGTGGCCTATCCGTCAGTTCAGAAAAGCGATCTTGCCCTGTTTGTTGAAAATGTCCGGAAAGGGGCTAATATCTGTTTGATGGCAGACTCGCTTGATCATTTGTCCGTGATTTCAAAAAAGGCGGAAAAAGAGGGGCTTTTCTTGAATGTGGGCCTGGACATGGACATGTCCTTCCGGCCCCTGGGCAACCTGTTGCATCTCGGGGTGAGACGAAGTCCGCTTCACACCCCAAAAGAAGTCCTGGACCTGGCAAAGGCGACCATGGACCTGCCGGGCATCAGGATCAAAGGGCTCATGGGGTATGAAGCCCAGATTGCATCGGCCAACGATGATTTCCCTTCCCACAGGCTGTCCAACCGGGTAAAGAACAGGATTTTCCGGGCCGTGAAAAAAGCCAGTGTCAATGAACTGACCCGGCGGCGGGGCAGGATCGTCAGAGCGCTCAGGGATCTTGGCATCAGTCTTGAGTTTGTTAATGGCGGTGGCAGCGGCAGTCTTGTCTCTACCGGACAAGATGAGAGTGTGACCGAAGTTACGGCCGGGTCAGCCTTTTTTGCCCCAGGCCTGTTCCGGTATTTTCATGAGGTGTCTTTTGAACCGTCTGCTTTTTTCGCCCTCCAGGTCACAAGAATTCCGAAAAACGGTATCGTGACCTGCCAGGGCGGCGGTTATACCGGCTCAGGCGAAGTCAACAAAAATCGCCTGCCCTGGCCTTTTCTGCCAGAAGGCCTGTCCTATCTTCCCATGGAAGGGGCAGGAGAGGTCCAGACTCCCTTAAAACTCCCTAAAAATTGCAGGCCCCTTGCCATTGGTGACCCTGTCTTTTTCCAGCATGCCAAGGCCGGAGAGCTGTGCGAACGGTTTAATCATCTGTATCTTGTCAAGGACAACAGGATAATCGGCACGGCAGCCACCTACCGGGGGCTGGGACACGCATTTCTATAAATAAAAGGAGGCTCTTATGGCTGAACACCCGACACCGATTTATGATTTTATCATTGCAGGCGCAGGTATTTCCGGTTCTTTTATAGCAAGCGACCTCTGCCGGGCCGGATGCCGCTGCCTCATGCTGGAAGCAGGCAAACAGTTTACCCGGCGGACTTATCCCGCCAACGGCATG
>MGTJ01000146.1:35169-38213 GCA_001799395.1 Desulfobacterales bacterium RIFOXYA12_FULL_46_15
TTACTGGTCCGGCGGGCTGGAACTGGGGCATGACTGTAAGATTGCGTTTCTGCGACCCAAGGTGGTGGGGGGAGGCTCTGTGGTCAACCAGGCCCTGGTGGACCGGTTTGATGCCGACGCACTGGATTCCTGGAGATCCTTTTCCGGGGTCAAGGATTTTTCCGTGGCAGATATGGCACCCTGGTATGAGGCGGCGGAATCGGAAATCGAGATCCAGGAGATTCCGGCCGGATTCAGGAACAAGAACGCCTTGATTTTTGATCAGGGGTTTAAAAATTTAAACTATACCCATGCTCCCTTAAGACGGGCCCAGAGCAATTGCCGCCTTGAAGAGGGCAACTGCTGTATCGAATGCCTGAACGGGTGCCGCCTGGGCAGCAAACAGAGTATGCCGGAGACGGTTTTGAAACGGGCCCTGGAAAACGGGCTGACCCTTCTTTCTGAAACCGAAGTGGTAAGGGTTATCGAGAAAAATGGGGGGATCGAAGCAGCAGCCAGGGATTCAAGGGGCGGGGAAGCGGTCTACAAGGCTAAGAACCTGGTGCTGGCCGGCGGTGCCATCGGCAATGCAAGGCTGCTCTTGAATTCAGGGTTTCAAGAAAAACTTCCTGCTATCGGGGCCGGGTTTTTCTGCCACCCCCAATATATGAGTTTCGGCATTTATGATGAGGTCATCAATTCCCATCTTGGCGCATTTCAGGCATTTAAATCCGATGACAAAGGGTTTCGAAAAGACGGGTTCAAGCTTGAAAACGTCTATGCCGGGCCGGAAGGTATTGCCTTGCTCATCCCTGGGTTTGGGAAAAGACACCAGCGCTATATGGAAAAGCTGCCCCATTTTGCCTGTATCGAGGTCTGCACCCGGGACACCCATCCCGGGAGGATCAGTGTGAACAAAAAAGGCAGGGCACTGATTAGAAAAGAGCGAAATGCCGAGGATATCCGCCGGTATGAAAAGGGCAGAAAAGTGATAGAAGATATTTTTACCACTACCGGGGCCAAAGAAATCATTCACGGCCGGGTCGGGATAGGGCTTCACCTCATGGGTTGCTGCCCCATGGGGGTTGATGGGAAAACCTCTGTTATCGATCCTGAATTTTGTCTTCACGGCCATAAAAATATTTTTGCCGCTGATTCCAGCATTTTTCCCAATGCACCAGGCATCAACCCTTCCCTGACCATTATGGCCTTGTCCAAAAAAGCGGCATCCGCCATTTTAAGGAGCATGTAACATGATGATTTCAAAATATTTTTCCCGGAACCAGTTAAAAGGCATAGAGAAAGCCGGTGATGTGCTTCTGCCCGGAACCGGTAAATCCCCGTCCTTTTCGGAAACCGGGTGTGCGGCCCATGTGGACCGCATGGCCGCCTTTTTGTCCGATGACGACCTGCACGGCCTTTGCATGATCCTTTCGCTTTTCAGGTGGATGCCCAAATGGAAAATTGCTCTCCTGTTCAGGCTCTGCAACCATAGCGACCGGATGCCGTCCTTTATCGGGGCAGGATTAAGGATGCTGGAGATCGGGATCAAGGGTGCGGTTTTTTCTCCCTATTTTGCCAACCTTGCAAAGCCCGGGTATAAGGGTAAAAAAGTCCATGATGCCATTGGCTGGCACCCGAAACTTGCTCTCAGGCCCAATGAAGAAATCCGGGAAATCAAAACCCTTAATTATCAGAACCCGGATTCGGCAGACATCAAAGCCATCTATGACCGGGCAAAAAAATCCGTTAAAGAGATCCGGGAGTGGGAGGTTCAAAAGCGTCTGGAATTTATCTCTGCGCTTAAAGCCGTCATTCTTGAAAACCAGGAAAGAATCCTGGACCGGGTCCAGGCCGACACGGGAAAATCCCGGTTTGATGCCATCACAGCTGAGATTTTCGGGGTCCTGGATTTTTTGGATTACCTGGAGAAGCATGCCGTAAAATTTTTGTCCGACCGTAAAGTTCCCACGCCTTTCGCCCTCATGGGCAAATCTTCAAAAGTCTATTTTGAACCCCTGGGTGTGGCCCTGTTGATTTCCCCCTGGAATTATCCCTTTTACCAGGCCATTGTGCCCATTGCCCAGGCTTTTATCGCCGGAAATGCCGTGGTGTTCAAGCCGTCCAGTGCCACCCCCCTGACCGGGCTTGTGGAAGAATTGCTTGAAAAGGCGGATTTCAGGCCGGGCTGGGTCCAGGTGGTGTACGGCAGCGGCAGCAGTATCGGGGATGCCCTCATTGATGCAGGGCCGGACAAGATTTTTTTCATCGGCAGCCAGGCAGTGGGCAAACATGTCATGGAAAAGGCGGCCCAACAGTTGATCCCGGTTGAACTGGAGCTGGGGGGAAAAGATCCCATGGTGGTGTTTGACGATGTGCATATAGACCGGGCCGTGGCCGGGGCCATATGGGGCGCGTTTACAACCACGGGCCAGTCCTGCACTTCGGTGGAACGTCTTTTTATACGTGAAAATATTTATGATGAATTTAAAAAAATTCTGGTCAGGGAGACCCTTAAGCTTTCCCAGAAAAATGATGCCGATCCTGACACCGATATCGGCCCCATGTGTACTGAGAACCAGGTCAGCATCATTGCGGCCCAGGTTGCGGATGCCAAAGCAAAAGGAGCCCGGTTTTTAACCGGAAGCGACTGGGACGGCAAATCCCTGTTTATCCCGCCCATGGTCATTGAAGGGGTGACAAAGGACATGCTGATCGACCAGGAGGAAAATTTCGGCCCCCTTCTGCCCATCTATTCATTTTCCAGCGAAGCTGAAGCCATAGAACTTGCCAATGACCCTGTATACGGCCTCTCCGCCAGTGTCTGGTGCAGGGATTTGAAAAAAGCCTGCCGGGTGGCCCGATCAATAAACACCGGCAATGTTTCCATCAACAATGTCATGCTCACCGAAGGCAACCATGCTCTTCCGTTCGGCGGGGTTCAAAAAAGCGGGTTCGGCCGGTACAAGGGAGAATTCGGGTTCTATGCCTTCACCAATATCAAGGCCGTCCTTATAGACAAAGACAGCGCTAAAATGGAAGCCAACTGGTTCCCCTATACAAAG
>MGTJ01000147.1 GCA_001799395.1 Desulfobacterales bacterium RIFOXYA12_FULL_46_15
GTTCCTATTTTTGAGGGGTCCATGCCCGGACCTTTCCAGAAAGACCCGGTTTCATTGTCAAAGAGGTTGACATTGACCAGCCAGTCGAGATTGCCCATGGCTTCCCTGACTTTTCCCGCATTGGAACCGGAACAGGCCGGGTTCATACCCCAGGCAAAAAAGCCTTTGATCTCTTTTTTATACATGCTGTCAAAAATATCAAACCAGGAATAGGATTTTCCGTCTTCTGCCTTGGGCAGCCAGTTATACCCGAACTGGTTGTCCTTTGTTCCGTTTTCCCCGAAAAAGGATTTCATAAGGCTGACGGAATATTTGGGATAATTCTGCCACCAGTTGGCTGATAAGGGGTCGTTGCTTTTTGGGGTCCATTTGGCGTTATAGGCATCCAGGCTATCAACGGAAGAAGTCGGAATTTTCAGGTATCCTGGCAGGATATGCCATAACAGGGCCTGGTCTGTGGAGCCCTGGACATTGGATTCCCCTCTCAGGGCATTGACGCCGCCGCCGGCAACGCCCATGTTCCCGAGAAGGAGCTGGATCATGGACATGGTCCGGATGATCTGCACCCCAACGGTGTGCTGGGTCCAGCCCATGGCATACATGATGGTGCCGGCCTTGCCCGTTGCTCCGGTTGCTGCATAGGCTTTATAAACTTTTAACAGATCTTCTTTGGGAGTCCCGGTGACAGAAGATACTTTATCCAGATCATACCGGCTGTAATGGGTTTTTAAAAGCTGGAAAACGCATTGTTTGTCGGAGAGGGTCCGGTCCATGACAGGCACCCCTTTTTCGTCCATTTCAAAGGTCCAGGAGGATTTATCATAGCTTCCAAGGGAAGGCCCTTCTTCATTCTTTTTATACCCTGAAAAGAGTCCGTCCTTGAACCCGAAATTCTTGTTTACGATAAAGCCGGCATTGGTGTAGTTTTCCGTATATTCCTTATTATAAAGAGTATTGTCCAGGATATATTTGATTAACCCGCCGAGAAAGGCAATATCCGTCCCTGATCTCAAGGGCGCATAGATATCGGCCTTTGAAGAGGTCCTTGTGAACCTTGGATCCACACTGATGACTTTTCCCCCTTTTTCCTGGGCCTGGGTGATGTATTTAAAGGAAATGGGATGATTTTCCGCTGCATTGCTTCCCATGATGAGAATGCAATCGCTGTTTTTTAAATCAATCCAGTGGTTGGTCATTGCACCGCGTCCAAACGACTCTGCCAGAGCCGCTACAGTGGCGCTGTGTCAGATCCTGGCCTGGTGTTCGATATAGACAAGCCCCAGGGATCTCATCAATGCCTGGTAGATCCAGCATTCCTCATTGTCCATGGCGGCTGATCCGACAGATGCGATACGGGTGGTCCGGTTGACGGTCTGGCCCTTGGCATTGGCGGTTTCAAAATCAGCATCACGGGTTTTTTTCACCCGGTCCGTGATCTGGGAGAGCGCCCAGTCCCAGGACACCTTTTGCCAATGATCTGAATTGGGTGCACGGTACATGGGTTCAGTGAGCCTGTTTGCGTTTTCCGTAAGTTGTTTGATGGATGATCCCTTGGAACAAAGGGCTCCCTGGTTGATCACGTGATCCGGATCACCTTCAATGTTGATGACCCTGCCGTCTCCCCGGTTGCTGGTATGAACGATGAGCCCGCACCCCACGGCGCAATAACAGCATATGCTCGTGGTCTCTTTTGCATACCGGGTCTTCAGCATGCCGGCATGGGCCTTGACCGGTTTTAAGTCAAACCCGAGACCGCTGACGGCAATCCCGGCGGCCGTGGCACCGGTAATTTTGATAAAGTCTCTTCGATTGAGTTTCATCTTTTAAATGCCTCCTTGGCTAAAATAATTAAAACAAACTAAAACAAACCCCTGATCCTGAGGCATCCTTATTTTGTAACAGCCGGTTATAAAAAAGGATGCCTTTTTTATTGATTCATTATTGCCATAACACAAAGGGGTTACAAAAAAGTTACAGGCCCGGGATAACGATTCCGGTCATTTATAAATTTTTATGTCAATATTTTTTCCAGACTGTAAAACCATATCAAACGGGAGCGGTTTTTTTTAAGAAAGAATTCTCAGGATAATTGAAAACCTGGGAAATTCTGGATATTTGCCATAAGAAATTTTGCATAACCCGTTTTAAGGGTGATCACCACCCGTTCCAGGGTGATCCCCTTACGTCCGCTGGATGGATACTTTGCTGCAAATTCTAAGATTACCTTTGCTGGCCGCCATGAACTCGCTCATTCTTCGCTCAAACAGCATGGCGGCTTAACCGCTGCGGTAATCAAGAATTTGTAAGCAAAAATCCATAACGCTCCCGTAAGGCAACCACCCTTTCACTGGACGATGTAGCATATTATACCGATTTTGCGATCAAAACAGACAGGTATGCACTGACTCAGGCGTGAGGCATTTTGAAACCCTGATTTTGGCAACCTTCTGAAGTCATACTGTGGAGGATGAAATTTCTATTTTTCACATAGGGCTTAAAAAACGTCGATTTTTCTCTATGGATGTGACAAGCCCGGCAAGGGCTTCGGGTCAATGACCATGGTGAAGCCAGTCCATTATTTGATTGAGTCTCAAAATAAGCGCGTTGCCATAAAAAAATACTTGTGAGACTGGATGTTAGCAGAACCTGAATCAGCCGGAACCCTGTATATTGACGGACATGTCCGGGTCTACCATGGCGGATTAACGAAGTCTCCCCGACGTTACTATAGCCGTTAATGTTCTTTTTTCATCTGTTTTTCCCTTGATATCGATATCGTGTTGTCAATGCCTCCCCTGTACGAACAATTTCATCGTGAGATACAAGGCCTCGTACAATTTCTTTCCAATCCGGGCTTTTTATCTCAAGCGCTTTTATGATTTCCGATTTAGACCACTGGCGTTGTTCCTGCCTGAGGAGCGCTACAGCCCTTAAAAGCAACCCATCATTGCTATCTTTAGAGGATTCTCGTATCTCTCTTGTCTGTGTCTCAACTATATTGAATGGTAATTCCATCTGGACACTCTTCGGTAACGATGACTTTCCTGCCGGTATAAGCTGAATGCGTATATTTTTCGCTTTATATTCACGGATAACCTTTTTTTTCTTAAGATGTGTGATAGCGCTATTCACCTTTCTTTGGATTTTTATCTTCGGATTTCCACGAGTAATGACTTTGTAGTATTGGCACACGAGGGACGTCATTGTTTCTTTTTTACATGAGTTGTTCGGACGCTCGCCAAGAATGGAAACTATTGTCTCGCCCAAAACTTTGTTTGTCAGGGAAAGGATGTCTTCAACCGAACTAACATTCAGCTTGCGAGATTTTGTCTTCTCTTTTGTTGCGCGTTTTAAAATTCCCTCCGTGGCTTTTTTCTGCCTTGGGAACGCTCGGCCGTTTTTTGATTCCGCTCCGTCGGTAAATTCAGTATTTTCATTCGAGTCGGTGGTTTTAGAATCAAGAGTGTCCTCTGCTTTTTCATCTACCGGGACTGAACCCCCAAAATCACTATGCGATAGGAGTTTCCAAAGCCCTTCCAATGCCTTTTCTGGGTTATGGTAGAAGGTAGATCCCCGCACCCTGAAGAATTCCCAACCACACCTTTCAAGGTCGCATTGTCTCCGGAGGTCTTTCTGATATTCTTCAGGGCCATGCCAATGGTCTCCATCACACTCAACAGCCAGTATTCTGGCACCTCCGATGATGACCATATCTATTTTGAAATCACGAACCTTATGTTGGGGGACTACCAGATACTGTCGGTCTGCTATCGCCAGGTAAACATCGACTTCAAACCAGCTATCAAAGGGATGTGGAGATCTATCGACGCTTCGCTGAACCGTCTTCGCTATTTCATGGAGATCCGCTAAAGACATAGGGATTGGGCCGCCTAAAGGGTCTGGCTTAGGTTCATTCATGTATGTTAACAGACGGCGGCGAAGACAGTTCTGCCCCAACTCGCCTGCATTAAAAGAATGGAATAACCACATCTGGTCTTTTGCGCGGCTTGCGGCAACGTTAAACCGGCGCTCTGCCTTTTGGCCTGTCATGGCACGCACACGTTTGTCTTCACTTCGTGCAGACACAGTGCTCAAGAAGATGATATCTCGTTCATCACCCTGGAAATCGTAAGCATCACCACATGTAATATTGCGCCGCTCAATCTCTTCAGGGTCCAGGCGGTTAACCAAAAGCTGTTCTATGTATCTATCCTGATCCGAGGTATTTAAGAGGCTGATCACACCAATTGACTTATCCTTATATTTCGGATCTTCACAACATTTTTCAATCGCATCCACTATCTGCTCGGCTTCGACCTTGTTGACCTTCCCCCTTCCTGAATCCTGAAAACCACCTTTTACATAGGCTGTTCTTAGTACCGGCTCGATCCGATCGCCTCCAAATTGGCGCAGGGGTATTAGGGGTTGAGCCCCATAACTGAGCCTGTTTGAAAACCCAATAATTTCGGGCATGCAGCGGAAGTGCTCCCTAAGACATACAGGCTTTCCGAAACGCACGGTTGCAATGCCAAAAAGACTTTCAGTAGGGTCAAAGATTTGCGGCTGCGGGATATCTTTCAGGTACCGCCTCTGCAATTGATGTACCTGATCTTGATCCACCCAAGTTTCAGGGCGGATCTGTTTGTCGTCCCCGACCACAACCATCTGCTTTGCCAAATAAGATAGGAAGAGGGCCTCTGGACCGGATTGGCTGGCCTCGTCAATGATCACGACATCAAAAATCCCAGGAGCAGGCTTAACAGTGTCAAGTATCCTGTGGATCGGCATGACCCAGGCCGGTACGGCACCACGGCATGCTTCCAAACATTCCCTGGCAATAGCCCGGTCTCGCTCTGCATATTTCCCTGTACCTTCACCTAATCTATCGATTGCGTTTTTCCAAGCAATCAGGTTAGCATAATCCGAATGCTTCATTTTATTTACACAGTGCATCCACGCAAGCTCAGCAGCCAAGTCGGCCAACGTGACCGAGATCTCCTCACGAATATTTTTTAAACTGGCTTGAAGTTTTCGTTCAACACCGGGATCACTGACTTCCATGAGCCACTCTTCAGCACATTTCCAGTGCCAAGCATGTTCAATATTTTTGAGTAATTTATCCCAGCCACTATCACCAAAGGAATCTAAAAGAGCTGATGCCAATCGGGGAAGTCGGGCTTTCAAGGTAGACACCCTCTCATCCCGTTCCTTGATGACGGTCATGGCCTTGTTAATTTGCCTGATTTCGTTGTAAGCCTCCCGATATTCACTGACGGACCTCGACTCAAGTGATGTCAGAGTTTTCTTCACTTCTGGTGCTGTGGCTTGCGGTATTGCGGTCACAGAGACTCTCTTGATCTCTGCGGAAAACCAGTCTCTCATTTGAAACAAACGCTTTTCTGCTAAGATAGCCTTTGCCAAGTCTTCCAAAGCAGTTACTGATTTCGGTTTTTCCCACTCAGGGGTGATCGCCGGATCCCACGACATCAAGGTTCTGCCGATGGCATTTGTTTTCGCAACCAAAGACATAACTGCGACGAGCCTTTGGTATTCCTGTTCAAATCTGCCAATAACCTGATTCAACGGCATTTTTGAGGTTACAATACTGATATGGGGCTGCCACTGCTCTTCGAGCCCCTGGATCGCCTCCTGCAACTCAAGCCACTGGATCAGGTCCTCAAGTGATTCGCAGGTCTTGCATAGTCGTCCATCGACTGAAACATTCTTCAAGAGATATCCGGCCTGCTTGACTACAGGCGGCCTCAAATACCAATGCCCCAATTTTCCCCCATCACAAAGATGCTTGAGCAATTCCCTTGCATCCTTGAGTACGGTTCTTGGAGATCGATCGCCCATGCCATTCACCTCAAGCTTTTCTGCTTTTGGGAGACGCTCTCTTATCTGTTTGAGCAAACCCTCGGTGGCTCTCTGAAGCTCTACCCAGACGACTGTGTCCCCGGCCAAAAGCTCCTGCCCTGCAGCAACCTCCCATCCTGAAACCCTGCCCAGCGTTATGCTTTTCAGTGATGAGACTTCGTGAAGGTGTTCGGCTATCGATTGGAGGTCTTCCGCCGTTTGCGCAGTAAGTACCGTTCGTGCTGGGTGTTCAAGGTGAATCGTCATGGATTCAAGAGCCTTGAGGGTTTCTGTCTCCATCTCAGCCATCTCTTTTACTTTTTCGGGGGATGGAAGATCATCGTCGCTGGGCATTCTCAACCGGGCATGGTCTTCATCTGCTGGAGAAACGCTTCTGAGAAAGGACAATGTTGTGAGGGCCTCAGTGGCTGACACAGGACAAGCTGGCACCTCACCGGCCAAAAGGCAAATTCCACCTGGTAAATCATCATCAAACCAAGCGAAAGAATCCTTTTCAGAATGAATTTGTTTCGCTATGTCACGCAATTTCCCCTTATATGGCCCGATACGCGCGGGAAAGTCGTCCTCTTCTTTCGCACGCAGCGCACATAATTCTTCAAAAACTTTTGACTCCTCGGCTCTCAGTTTCCCCAAATCCTTCTGATACCCTTGAATTTTTTGCCTTGCATTGGATTTATTAAACGATGTGTAGCGGTTGGTAATTTTGGAAACAGATTTTTGAAGCGCAGTTTGCTGATCATGCCCTTCCCCAAGCAGAAGGACACATAAATCAGCCACAGATGGCGACAACTTTTTTTGCAAGACACGGAGCGCTGGTGTTTTCTGGCTTGTGATAAGGATTCGCTGCCCTTTTGCCAATAGGTGACAGATCAAATTGCTTATGGTTTGAGATTTCCCAGTGCCCGGTGGTCCTTGGACAAGGACACCCGTTTGTTTCTCCATACGCCCTATGATTTGCTTCTGTTCATCATTTGATTTTAATGGAAAGAATATTTCTCCTGGATCCTCATATGCCCATTCTTTTTTCTCCGTTTCATTTTTATGACTTTCAAATCTATTCTCAAACCCGAGTTCCCCAGCCACGGCCCTAATGGTCGGAGGAACCTCATTTGCTTCATCTCCAAGATCTTTTTCTATTTTTTTGAAAACTTCAATCAGTGTTCTTGAAGATCTCCTGCGTAGAATTAGCGCTGGTGAAAAAGAGATAACAGGTTTATTTGTTGCCGAAACAGATACTTCATCGAGAATATCAATGAATCTTCCATAAGATCCATCGCCACTCGGCAAACCATTAGCCATAATTTTCAATAGCTCCTTGGCTTTATCTGACAGGATGTCAGTTCCGAGATCAAGCTTTCTGTCTCTCAGTAGTTGATCTGTCATTTGATCCGGCTTTTGGTGAAGTTGAAGCATGTCGGTTTCAAGGCTCACATCTGACATTGACCCATCCGCACGAACGGTTACCACTGCATTGATGGAATCGAATATGACCGTTGAAGCCAGGGTTAAAACATGGCGTTTGACCTGCACATGGTTTTCATTTGGATCCACCCAGTTGAGGCAACCGACAGACAAGATCAGTTCGTACTGATCACCCATCTGGAGTTTTGTGCGGTGAAGGCGAAACAATTGATTGTAGCAATCCTGGACTTTTTCTTTCTTGCGATCTTTTTCAGCCCATGCCCACCATTCTTCTTCAATATATTTGTCCCAAACTGTTTTGATTTCTGTAAAATCAGACAAATTGAAGAATTGTGGAATTTTCTCTTCTGTCTCATCATTTATTCCGGACTCCCAGTCCGGATTCAGTATGGTTGAGAACAATTCAGGACGTTCCTGCTTTGAATCTTCCCATAGGTCTTTGTTAACCCAAGGGGCCACTTCCTCTGGGTAGTCGGGCGGGTCAGAACGTTCGGGCCTACGAATTTCCAGCCAACCATCAGAAGGAACACTAAGGGGTTTCCCATCCTCACCGGCTTCACCTTTCCAAAGCACACAGGAACATTCAGGTTCTCTTGGTACGTTTCCGAGCCAGAAAACATCCCTATATCTATCGGAATTTAAGGAACGTTCTGGCTTATGGCTGAGGCGAGCGTATTCCTTTAAAAAGGTGAAGAGATTTACAGCATCAGCCCTGTTCTTTTCATCCATATCGGATACTCCCATTCGTCTCCTCTAAGCCGATCAAAAAACGTCTTTTCTTAGGATTACGTTAATTGCCAGACATCTTCCGTTAGTCATATTGAGCAGTGAAAAACAATAGCGTTTCATCAATAGCCCCGCATTGCAAGGAATGGATCAGGGTAAACCTATATCGTTTGTCTTTTAAAATGCAAGGGAAATTATTGCCACGTAAACTTAACGTTTCTCAACTCATATCAACCAGAAACTCAAAAATAGTTGTAACCTATCACTCGATCTTCAAGTTTTTGATTTTATGGTCAAGCCACCCTCCGGTATTTCAAAGCAGGGGTTGCCTCGAGCTTGCCAAGATCCCTGTTAACCATGTGTTTTTTTGATGGATACAAATGTACCACATCATTTTCCAGGGCCTTTGCAAATTCTTTAAAACGTTCAATAGGTGCATCAGACATGATAATCTTTTCAAATGTCGACAGCAGACCCTCAACCTTAATCTTTTCCGTCAGGCTGCCCACAGTATATGCGGGAAGTT
>MGTJ01000148.1:0-3904 GCA_001799395.1 Desulfobacterales bacterium RIFOXYA12_FULL_46_15
CGTTACCGCAGCCCCTGCCCAGGCGGCAGCCATTACAACTGCTGCCGTTACCGCAGCCCCTGCCCAGGCGGCAGCCATTACAACTGCTGCCGTTACCGCAGCCCCTGCCCAGGCGGCAGCCATTACAACCGCTGCCGTTACAGCAGCACCAACCCAGGCGGCTGAGATAACAACCGCTGCCGTCACATCGGCCCCAACACAGGCAGCAGCCATTACAACTGCTGCCGTTACAGTGGCTCCAACCCAGGCTGCCCAAATCACTACCGCTGCCGTTACAGCAGCACCGACACAGGCTGCCGATATAACAACCGCAGCCATAACTGCCGCTCCCCCCGAATCCAGGGAGGCAATCACAAATGCGGCTGTAGCAGCAGCACCGCCTGAAATGAAAGAAGTGATCACCGCCGCTGCCGCAGCTACACCAGCAGAACCGGAAGCATTTGAAGACAGCGACCCGGCAAGTGCGACCTGATAATACAGGTTTTTTAACCCCGGGGTTGCCTTATCATGAAAACACAGGCAGCCCTTTTCTTATTTCAACCTGAGTCGATAACAGGAGAATTTGATATGTATTTTTTCCAGCGTATTTTATGCACCTCTTTTGCGGTCCTGCTTATCTGCATGACCTGTCTTGTTTCTGCAGTGTTTGCCGACGGCAAATTTGTGATCAAGCCGGTAATTGAAACCGGATTTGAACGTGAGGACAATTTTTTTAAATCCGAAACACAGACCCGGACCGTAGATACCATTTATGTAAAACCGGGCATCAATTTCGGGTATACCACAGGAAAAAGCCTTGTTTCCCTGGATTATTCCCTCAACCGCCTGGACTATGACGACCAGGACAGTGTCCCTTCAGGCCAGCGGAGTGCGGACAGCTTCAATTATACAGAGCACAGGGCTGATTTTAATATTTCCACCCAACCGACAGACCGGCTCGCAATGGGTATTGGCAACCTGTTCTGGAAAACCCGTGATCCGGCTGGTTCGGATGCACTGTCCAATGCCGTAGACCGGTATAAATACAATATGAACCGGTTAAACCCATGGGTCCAGTACCAGTTTGCAGACAAATTCGGTCTCGGCCTGCAATATATCAGACTGACAACCGATTATACGGACGATGCACCAGGCGAAGGTGAAGATATTGAAGAAAACCGGGGCGGCCTGACCCTGACATATTATCTGAATTCAACGACCGCCTTTGACCTTGGTTATCAGGCCTGGAATTATGATTATGACAAGACCTCGGTTGATTACGATTCCGGGCAGGTCATGGCCGGACTGAACCACCAGTTCAATTATTTCACTGCCAGGGCAGAAGCAGGTTATCATGAAAGGGATTTTGACAGATATATTCAGGGCGGAGACATTGATTCCTTTGTCTGGAAAATTTCTTTGACCGGCAAAAATCCCCGGGAGCCTGTACCGATACCCAAAAGCTCGGTATATTTTGCTCTTGGAAGCAATTTTAACGACAGCGGTTCCGGAGATTCCTATTATACGACCACACGCCTGGACGGAAGATTCACCTATCTGGTCCTTGAAAAAATCAATCTGATACTGAAAGGATGGTACCAGAAAGCCGATTACGAGGCTTCAACCCGGGAGGATGACCGCTGGCTTGTTTCAGGCGGTGCAGACTATATGTTTCAAAACCGGTTCGTCCTGGGTATTGAAGCAGGCCGGGAAGAAAGGGATTCCAACGCGGCCGGTTTCGACTTTGAAAATAATTATGTAATGCTGAAAGCCGGCTTTTCATACGACCTTGGATCAAGATAGGGATCAGAACCCATGCACAATTTTTTATGGTTACACAGATACCTGCTCATAACCTTATTGTTTCTTGTCCTGCCGGCTTCCGGAATGGGAGATACATCCCCGGCGGAACAATCTTCTTCTTACCGGCTGGGACCTGACGATGTCGTCAAGATTTCCATCATGGCAGGAGGAGTAGAACAGAAATCAAACGAAATGGTGGTGGACGGCACAGGTAATATCACAGTGCCTTTCATCGGCAAGGTTATGGCCCAGGGGCTGACCCTGGGTGAACTCGAAACAGCCATAATCAAGCCTCTGGAGGCTGACTTTTTTGTCAGCCCCCAAGTGCACCTTCAGATCATCGGGTACCACAGCCTCAAATTCTTCATTTCCGGCGCCGTTAAAAATCCTGGCAAATTCGAGCTGGATTTCATCCCCACAATCATGGATCTTATCGCCAAAGCCGGCGGCGTACTGCCGGAACGGGGGAATCTGGCCTATATTCTCCGGGGACAGGAGATCCAGGGTCTTACCCAGGATCAGATAGATACTGAAATTACCCGGACCGAACCTACAAAGGTTGACCTGATCCAGCTTCTTGACCAGGGCAATATGGAAGAAAATATCCGGCTCAAATCCGGAGACACAGTATATATACCGCTCGGTACACAATTAGACCAGTCCTTTACCAAGGTCTATGTCCAGGGGCGGGTTGTAAAACCAGGGGTGTTTGATTTTCACCCCGGCATGACCGCCCTGGCCGCCTGCATAATGGCCGGAGGCTTTGACAAATTTGCCGCACCGAACCGGGCACTGATCATCCGCCAGGGGGAATCATCCCAGGAAGTGATCAATATCGATCTGGACAAGGTAGAAAAAGGCCGGTTGCCTGATGTCTCTCTCAAACCGGGTGACCGTATCCACATCCCCGAATCCTGGCTGTAAGCTCAAGGAGATTTAATGGAAGAAATGATTCAGGAGCGTGAAATCCATCTGTCCGATTACCTGGTGGTATTGCTCAAGCGAAAAGCCGTGATCACGGCCTTTTTTACAATTACCGTTTCAATGACGCTGTTGTTCAGCTTTCTTGCTACCCCGGTCTTTCAGTCCACAGCCAGGATAGTCATTGACAAGGAAAGCTCATCATCCCCCATAACCGGCCAGCGGATGGATTTTGAAAATTACCAGGACCATTTGATGACCTTCAATACCCATTTCAAACTCATCACATCCCAGCCCGTGATGGACCAGGTCATAGAATCCCTTTCCCTGGACCGCGAAACCAATGACCTGGAAACCAGTTTTTTTAAAAAAACCGTAAAACAGCTCAAGTCAAACATCAAACTTCTCATAAAACATGAAGAAACAGAATCCACACCCCATGAAAAATACCTGTCCCTGCTGGAAACAGTCCAGGGAAAAATAACCGTCAGCCAGGAGAGGGACACAAGATTGCTGGCTATCCAGGTAAAGGATACGGATGCCGTACTTGCAGCCGATATGGCCAATGCTGTTTCTGAAAAATATATCCAGTTCAATATGGCCAATAAAATGGCTTCCTCCCAGCAGACCCTGGAATGGCTGAACAATGAATTATACAGCCTGCGAAAAAAACTGGAAGATGCTGAAAAAGCCTTTTTCGAATACAAACAGGACCATAAGCTTTTTTCCGTTGCCGGAAAGCAGAAGGTGACTGAACAGAAAATCATGGAATTCAACAACCGCTATCTGGAAAGCCGGAACCAGCGGGTTGAACTCGATGCAAAGATCAATGAACTGACTGCCACCCGGCAGGGCGCGGGCAATCTTAGCAATATCCGGTCCCTGGTGGACAACCCCATCATCGATACCATCTATAAAAAAATCCTGGAGCTTGAACTGGAACTGACCGGCCAATCAAAGATTTTCAAGGGCGGACATCCGAAAATCCTCCAGTTGAAGAGTGAGCTGGAAGAAAGCAGGATCAGGCTGAACGCAGAGATCCAGAAAGAACTGGACAATCTGAAATCCGAGCGTAAAGTCCTTGCTGCCCGGGAACAGACCCTTGAAAAAACCATATCCGAATTTGAATCCGATGCCCTGGATGCCTCATCCAAAGAGCTTGCTTATACCATTCTCCAGAGGAATGTGGCTACCAGCCAGA
>MGTJ01000148.1:3911-8540 GCA_001799395.1 Desulfobacterales bacterium RIFOXYA12_FULL_46_15
TGACATGATGGTCTCAAGGGTAAAGGAATCCAATATCCTTCAGACAAGCGACACCTCCAATATCAGGGTTGTGGAAAAGGCTGTCGTACAGGTTGCACCGGTATCTCCCAATAAAAAAAGAAATTTGCTGCTGGGTATTGTCCTGGGTCTTTTCGGCGGGATCGGGCTTGCCTTTTTTCTTGAATATCTGGACCAGACCCTCAATACCGAAGACGACATCCGCAACGGATTCAACCTGCCGGTATTATCGGTGATTCCCCTTGCTGATCAATCCCATGCCGCCTATGGAGGCAAATCGTGATTTTTAAAAAAAACAAGACAGACAAAAACAGGCAGGACAGGGAAAACCTGCTGGACGTTTTCCCGGCCACATCCCAGTTTGCAGAATCCTTCAGGACCTTGCGCACCAACCTGTTTTTCACATCAATGGAAAAAGAACTTAAATCCCTGGTTGTTACAAGCTCCATCCAGGGAGAAGGCAAAACCACCACAGCAGCTAATCTGGCATTTACAATAGCCCAGTCCGGCCGGTCAGTCCTTGTGGTAGACCTGGACTTAAGAAGACCCCATCTGAGCAGCCTGTTTGACCTGAAAGACAAGCCGGGTGTCACCCATCTTGTGACCGATGTATTCGGCACCCATCTCAACCGCGGCAACCTGGACGATTTTTCCGTCCATGACCTGATCCGGCTGACACGGCTCCAGGCCAGGACATGCAGGCTGGAACTCCAGAATGAAGATATACAGGCTGCCCTGATGTTTGACCAGGGCCGGATCATCGATATCCACTGGAAAAACCGGCCCAATGCAAAAAAGCTTGCCAATACCCTGATCCAGGACAAGCTGCTGACGGAAAAAGAAGCTGCACTTGCCATCGGACACCAGAAAAAATCAGTGCATCGCCTGGGCACCATTCTTTACACCATGGGTTTTGTTGAAAAAAAGGATATTATCAAGACTCTTTCAGTACATACCATTGAAGCAGTCAAGGCAGCCACTGCCATGGAAAAAGGCCATTTTATATTTTCAGGTCTGCCTGCTGCCGAGTCAAGACAGGCCATGACCCAGGATGTTGATTTTGAAAAACTCTATGAAGAATTCACGGTCAGTGAAGATTCAGGTGTTTTTTTAAAAAGGGCCATCAATTCAACCCTTATGCCTTCCGGCACCCCCAATGTCGATATCCTGCCGTCGGGCGCCATGCCCCACAACCCGGCCGAACTGGTCGGATCGGACCGGATGCGCTACCTTCTCACTTATTTGAGGGATCTGTATGATTTTATAATCATCGATACCCCGCCCGTCATGCCGGCTTCCGATGCCCTGCTGGTTGCCCCCTGCACGGACGGCATCGTAATGGTCGTCCGCTCGGGCCATACAGACCGCAAAGTCTTTAAGGAAGTTTTAAAACAGGTCCAGATGGCACGCCAGCCCATACTGGGGACAGTCCTCAATGGTGTGAACATGAAAAAAGGCTATTATCAATATTACAAAAAATATTATGCAGCCTATGACAGGCAGTAAGAGCCGGTTTTACCTGAAGGGGGCCTGCCTGCTGATCCTTTCGGCCGGGCTGGTCTGCCAGGTTTTTCTTTTTCTGTCCCGGTGGCATTTCCAGGCCGGGGTCCGGCATCTTGCCTTTGATCGTTACGATGAGGCTATCCCGGAGTTTGAAACAGCCCTGAAAATTATTCCAGGCTGGATGCCAGGGCTGGTTGCAGGCCAGGATCGATTCCGGATTTACAGCTATACGGGAAAAGCCCATTATGAAAAAGGCAGACAGATCTGGAGGGAAAAAGGTATATCCCGCCAGGTCTTTGAGGAATATTCGACAGCCATGTCCTTTCTTAAGCAGGCTGACCTCATGGACCCGGATACCTATATCAATACCTACCGGATGGCATTGACCGGTGATGTCCTGGAAACTCTGTCAAAAAAAAAGGGACAGAATCCTGAAGACGCCTGGGATGCAGACCTCCTGTATCAAAAGGCAACCAGGCTCCGGCCCAACGGCATATCAATTCACCAGACCCATGCCAGGTATCTTTACCGGAAAAAGGAGCATTCTGCCGTCAGGGACCTGGCCGGTAAAATGGTTCGCATATTTCCCCAGATTTACGGAAACCTGAAACAGGAACCCTATTTCACAGAAGACCTCCTGGCTGTTCTTGAACCCGGTCTTGAAGAGGCCCTGGCAAAAGGCATCCAGCCCAGGGAAGCCCTGAGAGCGCTCTCAGATATTAATGTCCGTAAACTTGAAATGGACAAGGCCCTTTCCTTTTATGCCCGGAGCCTTGAAATCAGATCCTATGGAAACCCGGAAAATGATTATCTCCACATGGGACGACTATACCTGAAGGCGGAAAAATTTGATGACAGCCATTCCTGGTTTGAAAAAGTGCTGACCTTGTCAAAAGATCCTGAAACCTCTGTCCGGAATATTTTCAACATACATAAGGCAGAAAGAAAAATTGATGAATTTATCCGGTTTGCCATGAAAACGGAAGCAGCAGTGCCCCTGCCGGCCCTTCACATGGCTATTGCAGAAGCTTTTATGGATTTAAAACAATATGCCATAGCAAAATCCAGGCTCCTTCGCTTTACAGACCAGACCCCTGATGCAAGGGCCTATTATCTGCTTGCCCGGATTGCCGAAACGGAAAAGGACTGGGACCGGATGGAATTGTCTTCCCAGAAAGCCACATCCCTGGACCGGGAAAACAGCAATTATCATTTGCTTCTCTCCCGTTCCCTCAGCGCACAGAAAAAATTCCAGGGAGCTGAAGAAGCCGCAACCCTTGCCATCCGTTATGCCAAAAAAGAGCAGCCCTGGCTTTTTGACCACAGGGCCTGGACCAGGTGGTCCCAGAAAAAATACAATGATGCGGCACAGGACTGGAAACGCGCCTTTTCCCTGAAACCGGAACAGGCTTCCTTTGCCTTTAACGTTGCCAGGGCTTACCACCAGGCCGGCAATTTCCCGGAAGCCCTGGCCTATATAAAGACAGCCCTGAAACTGGACCCGGACAAACCGGAATACCAGCAGCTCGAATCAGTGCTTTCCAGAATTGAACCTGTCAAATAGAATACTCCCATGACTAAATATTCAAGACTATCCCTGGCCGTTATGACGGCAGCAGTCGCCATTCTTGTTCACAGCGCCGGAGATTTCAATCTGCAAATCCCGTCAAACGCTTTTCTGTTTACCGTTATCCTGGCCAATATGGCGCTGACACCAACTGAACGGACTGCAACAGGAGGTATGCCATAAATCCTGCCCTGACAAAATCAAAGCCTCTTGTAAATCTCATGGCTGACGAAAGCCGGCAGGCAGTGTTGAAAGACCTGAGTTCCTCCATGCCCGATATCATACTCAATGATCGCGGGATCTATGATTTTGAGCTGATCGCCACAGGGGTTTTTTCTCCCCTCAAAGGCTTTATGAAACAGATCGATTATCAGTCCGTAATGGACCGGATGAGGCTTGAATCAGGCGAACTCTGGCCCATACCCGTCTGCATGGATATTCCCGAACGGCTCGCCCTTGCATTTGAAACCGGCCAGTCAGCCGCTCTCAGGGACCCTGAAGGATTTCTCCTGGGAATCATGGATATCGAAGACATCTGGCCTGTGGACAAAGAAAAGGAGGCCCTTCTCGTCTATGGGACGCTGGACCGGTCCCATCCCGGTGTCGACTATCTCTTCAATAAATCCGGCGACTATTATATCGGAGGCCGGGTACAGGCCCTTCACCTACCCATCCACCCGGATTTCAGGCAGATCAGGAACACACCGGCTGAAATACGGGAGATTTTTAAAAAACTCGGCTGGACCCGGGTAGTGGGTTTCCAGACCAGGGAGCCCATACACAGGCCCCAGTTTGAAATGACTGTCCGGGCCATGCAGCAGGCACAGGCAAACCTTCTTTTGCTTCCTGTTTCAGGCATGACAAGACCTGGAGATTTTGACCATTTCACCCGGATGAGATGTTACCAGAAAGTTGCAGGCCATTACCCGCCCAATTCCTATGTTCTCAATCTCCTGCCGCTGGCCATGAGAATGGCCGGGCCAAAAGAAGCCATCCTCCACATGATCATAGCCGGAAATTTCGGATGCACCCATTTCATTATCGGCCACGACCATGCATCCCCGGGTTCTGACAGGAACGGCAGGCCCTTTTATGAACCTGACCGGGCAGCCGGGATTACTGAGGCTGCTGCCAGAGAGCTGAACCTTGAAACCATTGCATTTGAAGAAATGGTTTACCTCCCTTTTGAAGACGAATACAGGCCGATAGGAGAAGCCCCTGAAAACAGCAACCCCATAAGCCTTACCGGGACCGGTATCAGAAAGAGAATCCAGGCAGGTAAAAAAGTCCCTGAATGGGCAACCTTTCCAGAAGTCATTGATGAACTTCAAAAATCATGGCCCCCGCCTTCCGGACAGGGGTTTACAATTTTTTTAACCGGTCTTTCCGGAGCCGGGAAATCAACAATCGCCAGGATTCTGTATGCCGGGTTTCTTGAAATAGGTACAAGACCGGTTACCCTGCTGGATGGAGATATTGTAAGAAGAAACCTTTCTTCTGAGCTGAATTTTTCAAAAGAACACCGTGATATCAATGTTAGA
>MGTJ01000149.1 GCA_001799395.1 Desulfobacterales bacterium RIFOXYA12_FULL_46_15
GCATAGGCCAGATGCTCGACCTTGGCCATATCATCGTAGGTCAGGCCATACACTTTTAGAATATTTCGAACCAGGACCTCTCCGGAGGTGCCTTTGAGACCCGGAGCGATCCGTTTCCCCTTGAGGTCGGCAATGGTTTTAATATTGCTGTCACCACGGACCACTATTTGCAGGGGTGACGGATACAGGGCTGCCAGACCGGCAATATTGGTCATCGGTATTTTGAACTGGTCATTACCCTGGACTGCGTCAGCATTGGCAAAGGAGAAACTGATGCCCAAGGTATACATCTTATTGTTGACACCGATAATGTTGGCGTCTCCGGTACCCTGCATAACGGCCATGTTGTAGCCCTCAACACCGTTTTGGATGATATCGGCGATGGCCCCACCCATGGGATACCATGTCCCTCCCGCCTTACCGGATGCAATAGTCAGATTTTCATCTGCCTGGGCAGTAAATACTCCCATGCCTGCCACTAGGGCCAGCACCATCAACATTGTCAGCCAATAATTGCTTCTTTTCTTCATGTAGTTCCTCCTTGAAAAATTCATCCAGATTAATGTTATTCAATTTCGTCGCCTTCATCCGGAGATTCCAGGTGACGGTTTAACAATTCCAGGGTTTTTTCACTCTGACGTATTATCAACCGCTCTGCAGCGGCCGTCTTGCCTTTCTCCAGTGCATCAACAATCCGGCGGTGTTCACGGTTGGATTCCCGGGCACGGAACGGCTTAAACCTGAAAACCAGGCGTGCCAGAAACGTCTTCTGAAGAAAATCTTCGATCAGGCGGATCAGGGTCTGGTTACCGGAAGCACGGTAGATCATCATGTGAAACTCGGTATTCAATTCACCCATCAGGACAAAATCTCTATCCGCTATAGCATCATCCATCTGCTGAATAATCCTTGTCAGTCCATGAAAATCGGTGGTCGTCAACCGCTCAGATGCCAGACGGACCGCATACCCCTCCAGAACCCCGCGCAGGGGATACATCTCCCTCAGGGTGTTCAGGTCTATTTGTTTGACACAAGCACCGGTGTGGGGAACCACAGTGATCAGTTCTTCGGCTTCCAGACGACCCAGAGCTTCCCTGACCGGAATAATGGATGTTTTAAATCGTTCAGCCAGTTGACTGATGACCAGTTTTTCACCCGGAGCAATCTCACCTTTGAGAATGGACTGCTTTATCCGGTCATGGATCTGGTCTGCCTTGGTTTCGCTTTTTATGGTGTCATCGGATTTCATATCGGCCAACATATGATATATGATATATGATGTCAAGAATATTGTTTAAATAGCAGCAACATACTAAAATTAAATGTATTTTTATCGAATTACAAAAAAATTTCTGTAAAAATACACTCGAAATTTCAAAAAATTTCTTTATTTTTCTATATTTTTCCAGTAGTGTCAAATTAGGTTTTTGCATGCAATAGGGTCAATTTTTTTTAACGTTGGTAGCTTTTAACGTTGGTAGCTATGGTTTAGCAGACAGATTATGAAAATTGAACAAATAGAAAATGAAAATATCCCTCAAATTCGTTCAATGTGGGAGGAGTTGAACAAACTCCATGGACAGCTTTCTACACATTTCAAAGAGCATTTTGAATCATTTACATTTGAAGAAAGACTCAGGCAGTTCAAGAACAAAGATTCTTTTGCAGTATTTGTTGCCAAATATGAATCAAATATTGCCGGATACTGCATGGCATCAGTTAATGGTAAAATTGGTGAAATTGACTCCATTTTTATCAACCCACAGCATCGAAACAAAAAAGTTGGGGAAGCTCTGATTGTTGAAGCTGAATCTTGGCTTAAAAAAAAGAGTATTATCAAAATCCATATTTTTGTTGCCGAAGGTAACGAATCTGTTTTTAGTTTTTATAATAAGCAAGGCTATCAACAAAGATTTTCAGTTTTAGAGAAAAAACCATAATCGGGTAGCCGGGGGTTTTAATCCCCCGGCCCCCACAACACCCTGCGTGCGGGTCCGCACAAGGCTCATGGATACCTCCTTTTCGTTTGATGTTCAGTCCTTCACCCTGTCTCCGGGGCATTACCCCCGGCAGTATTAAACACCCTAAAATTCGGACCTCATACATAATAATTCCAACAATTTCAGCAGCCGGTTTCACGGCTTTATCTTGACATAGGTCTTAATATAGGCTAAATTAAGGTCAAATTAATTATGGAGAACAACATGAAACTCAGTGAATCTGTTAAGCCCATCAGCTATTTTAAAGCACACGCTTCAGAAATCGTCCGACAAATCGTTCATAGCCGGCAGCCCATGGTTATCACCCAAAATGGGGAAGCCAAAGCGATTCTTCAGGATCTTGTCCAGTATGAACAAACCCAGGAAAGCCTCGCCATGTTGAAAATGCTGGCCCAAAGCCAAAATAGCCTTCGAAAGGGAGATTACAGGCCTGTTACCGATGTTTTCAGCGGCTTGAAAAAAACTCTGGAAAACCAATCTGAATGAAATACAATGTTTATGTCATTTCTGATGCGGAAAAAGATCTTTTTGAAATCTATGATTATATAAAAAAATCCGGATACCCACAAAACGCAGAAAAAATTTTTTCAGAAATTGAAACAGCTTGCCGAAACCTGTCATTTAACCCGGAAAAAGGTCACTATCCTCCGGAGCTTCAACGAATTGACGTACATGGATATCGCGAAATTCATGTGAAAGTCTACCGCATTATCTACCAGATCATCGAAGCAGATGTTTTTATCCATTGTATCATTGACGGCAGGCGGGATATCCCGGAAATACTTCAGCAACGAAATTTGAGATAATACGCATCGATGGACAGGGTCAGAAATATATCCTTGGTGCAAATCCAACGACTAAGGATAGAGCACCAGCAACAACATTTTTTTTCGTTCCAGTATATCGAAAGGTGACCTGGCCATCCTGGTTTGAAGTCATATTGGCTCTTAAGAAAAAACAGAAAGCGTTTTTAAAGTCCGAATCCCATCTCAGAACACTGGTGGATACCATCCCGGATCACTGACCTGGAACTGAGGAAACAGACGATGGTTTGAGAGCTACACTCCTCAAAAAAAACTAGTGGCGGTCAACCGCCACTGCAGCAAAGGCAATGCCTCAACGGCTTAAATTAGAGTGACTCAATTATAAAATTATATTTTCACTTATCTTTTCCCTTTTGTATACCAGTCTTGGTCTCCATAAAGTTTATTCTGACACTCCCGGCATATTCCGTGACTGAATCTTGCATCGGAGTGTTTTTCGATATAGCTCTCAAGTTGATTCCAATATCCTCTATCATCCCGGATTTTTTTACAGGAAGCACAGATTGGTATAAGGCCGCGAAGAATTTTTGTTTCTTCCAACAGCTGTTTCGCCTCCTGGACTGAGCTGAGGCGCTCTTCTTCTATGGCCCTTCGCTTGAGGGTAAGAACAGTCGTCGTCCATATGGCAAACAGTGCAAGAGCCCTATTAAATATAACTTTCCACATTTCTCCACCCTGCGGTGAATAAAACAGGCCGATTATTGTCAGAACAGATGAAGCCAAAGAAACCCATAGCGTAAAATTTCGTTTTGGCACCCAAAGAGAAACAAGAACCACTGCCACATAGAGAACTCCTGCTGCAACACCCAACGGGGTAAAGAGATCGACTGCAAAGATTAAGGCGGAAAGAAAAATACAGATGATATAGGCCAATGTATGGGGATGAATGAGTTTTGTTGTTTTTTCCATTCCTTCTTTAATTTGCATATAGGTTTCTCCTGATTTTTTATATGTCACCAACCACTGTCATCCCGATTGTACTATTGTTGGCAACAATATCAGATGCAGAGACAATTTTCTTTGATGTATATCAAGGAAAGGAAAGCTGATTTTATTATGTAAGTAGCATATATGCCATGAACAATAAACAGAGACAAACCCTCAATAAAATACTTGAGAAATCTGAGCGGTCAGATATCCCTTGGCCTAATATCGAATCCTTAATTATTGCTCTTGTGAATCAAATATCCAGCATATTCTTAAAATTGATATCAATCCCCAGCACACCGCAAAACGACTGATCCCTGAACAGCGGAACAGAGACCGTAAAACAAAAGCTATAGGTGGCAGATGAGCGATAGACTCTGGAAACAAAAGTATGCCTGGTTTTTGCGGGCTGAACAAACCATTCCTTTAAAGACCAGTCTGCATGGTATCCCCTGTTTAAGGCATCCCTGCCCTGAACATGGCAGGCATATATATTGTCAGTGATCTGTCGCCCTGTATTGTCGGTGATATATGCCAGTTCGATAAAGGGATATTGACCCAGGCCGGCTGACAGGGCCTGTTCCTGTCGCCCCCGGTCAAACGAGAGAATATCTGGCTCAAGGGCCATCTGCTCTGCACTTTTCTGAGCTGTCTTGTGGCCGGACAAATGAAAAATCCCTGCATCAAGGATCATGGCCTCACAGATCCCGTTGACCTTCTCGGCCACCTGGAAAATGGTCTCAACCCCTTTAACCTGTTGTTTTACAGATTCTTCTATATCCCCGATATCTTCCGATACCTTTTTTACATCCCTGCTTTGAAGAACAGTAGACTCTTCCACCTTGGCCAGGTTTTCAGCCAGATGATTGAAATGGGTATGAACATTTTTCAACGACTGGTTGGCATTGACAATCATGGTCTGACCTTGCATTACATTTTCTTCAACCATTTTTACTGCCTCTACCGTCTCATTCACCTTCCGGCTCAATATGGTCAGCCGGTCCCGGATATCTCCGGTCGCTGTTTTCGACTGGCTGGCCAGTGCTGCAATTTCCTCTGCAATCACTTTAAAGCCCCGGTTGTCCACATTCCCTCTTGCTGCCTCTATCCGGGCATTTAATGATAAAATATTGGTTTCGTCAGAGATATGATTGAGCACATCAATGATATCACCAATGGATTTTGAATTTTCATCCAATACATTAATGGTCCGGACAAGACCATTCACATGCTGCCTGATTTGAGTAAACCGGTCCACGGAAGATTCTCCCAGCTCCATGGCAGATTTAACCTCTGTTTTAATCTTTTCCGAATCCCCGGACACAATCCCGGTATTCTCTGCAATTTTTCCGATCTGCTCAGCCATGCTCTTCCCGGCTTTTGATATACCCACAATCCGGCGCTCCTGTTCACCGGATTTATCCTTGAACTCTCTGGAAAATTCAAACAGGGAGGGCGCTAATGAGGCCAGCGCCACAACATTTTTAAGTATCTTCGTCATCACCAGGTTCAGTTTTTCAAAAAACAGGTTGAATATTGTGATGGCCCCGGAATCCGGAGAGTCCGGCGGGCAGAAAAATTGTCTGGAAAGATCCCAGGTCTGGCCAAGCATGGTTTTAATGGACTGCATCGCATTTTCCCGGGGTATATTTTTTTTAATTTTTATAAAATCCAATAACATTTTTTTATCCTTTAAACTCTATTTGTTTTGGCTGCACACCAAAACGGTTCAACCTTGTTCCTGCTAAAAGATTAGCAACAATGATGCCATTTTATGCTTTAAGGCGCGCTTTGTTTATAAGCCTCTAATTTTACGCTGTTTTTATTTTCATGATTATCAAAATTTTTAAGAAGAAATCTAAATGTTTCAAATTTGTTAAAAAATCATGTAATAAAATACACATTTGTAGGCTTTTTTAATTGGCAGAACGATTTTCAGCCACGAATTCAGAGGCAGGAGGCTTTGGCTTAAAAATTGCTTCCCCAATTCAAATGATGATAATTTTATAAACCCTGAACAGAGGCAAAAACTCATGAAACGCGATATAATATTGGACTTGCCATTCATCACACAATGGGCAACGAAAAAAGGCAATTATCTGACCGGATCCTTTGATGGGTTAAACCTGTATACTGCATTGCAGCCGATTTTCAGCCTGGCCCACAAACGGGTGGTCGGGTATGAGGCACTCCTGAGGGTTAAAAACCGGGAGTACCAATGGATCAGCCCTGCACCGCTGTTTGAAAATGGAAAAAGCCCCTCGGAAACCATTCACCTGGACCGTCTGTGCCGGTATATTCATCTAAACAATTTTTTGAATATGAACGATGATATCAACTGGCTTTTTTTAAACGTTTCGCCAACGACCATTGTCAATGCACAATCCTATGGTGCATTTTTCAAAGATCTTATTGAATCCTTTGGCTTTCCGGCCCATCGGATTGTCATCGAAGTGGTGGAACAGCCCATTGAAGACAATGATCTTTTGATCGACACCGTTAATTTTTATAAGGATCTGGGCTGTTTGATCGCCATTGATGATTTTGGTGCGGGCCATTCAAATTTTGACCGCATCTGGACCCTGAAACCTGATATTGTAAAGCTGGATCGTTCTTTTTTGCTCAGGGCAGTTTCCCAAAAAAGTATCCGGGATCTGCTGCCGGGCATCATCTCCCTGCTCCACCAGGCAGGATCGCTGGTTCTGCTGGAAGGCATTGAAACCCATGAACAGGCGATTATTGCCATTGAAAGTGATGTGGATTTTGTGCAGGGATTCTACTTTGGAAAGCCATTTACAGACCTTTGCTCTTCTTTCTCCGGTTTTAACGGGTTCAAACCGCTTCTGGATCAATATAAAATCGTTTCAAACACTGAAACGGAAAAATTTCAAAAAAAAATCAGCCAGTACCGGGCCGTGTTTAACGACACCGTCACCAACCTGGTCATAGGGCAGTCATTTAAAGATTCAACAGAAACACTGCTTTCAGAACCATCGGTTGTGCGATGTTATCAAATTGGAACCGATGGCATCCAGATTGGAAAAACCATGGTCTCAAAAACCCTGAAAGCCCACAAAAGCAAACGATTCAGACCCCTGGACGACGCAGAAAGCGCAGACTGGTTCAGGCGGCACTACCTGAAACGGGCAATCCTTCACCCGGAACAGCTCCAGGTCACCCGGCCATATCTGTCCATCACCGGTGCCCATATGTGCATTACCCTTTCCATGAAATTTTCAACCCCGGACAATGAAAGGGTCTTGTGCTGCGATCTGATTGTTTAGTGATGCCGGCGATTATATCTTATCCATACTCCCCGCCGCCAGAGAAAGCCTTGTGGCAGCAGCTTTATAATCGTGCAGAGATTTTAAATGGTTCATCATGCTTTGCTGTACAGCCACTTCCGCATCCAGAAGATCGGTAATGGTGAAGAGCCCCCTGTCATACCGGTTTTTGACGATGCGCAGGGATTCCCCGGCCTGGCCCACGGCAGCTTTTGCAACCGGTATCCTCTCCCATGAACTTTTGGCATTGAAAAAGGCTTGTTTTGTTTCTCCGCAGACCTGCCGGTTCAGGCTTCTGTGGGATTGGGATATTGGGATAAGAACTTGCTTTCTGCTAAAGAAAGTATCGAAAATCCACAAAATTTAAAGTATTACCGCTCAAGTCAAGGCAAATTTAAAAAAATTAATACCATTCATCAAATACCGGAATCTGAGAGCCTGAATTATCATAATCCGAATCTTCAACATATGTTAACTCAGGGATATAAACCGGGTCTGTTTCAGAATGAAAAATATCGTTCTCTATCTCATCACCATCCTGGTCTGGGGCTCCATCATCGCCTTTTACAGCTATCTGACCCTCATCGGAACCATTGGTGCGGACAAGGCCTCCTATGCCATCATGGTCGTGCCGGTGGTGGCCGGCAATTTTTTAGCCCTGTTCAAGCCCAGCCGGGTTCCGGCATGATTGCGGAAATTTGCCTTCAAAAAAAATAAAGCAATCAGGGTTTTCCCTGATTGCTTTTTCCCTCATCCTTATATAAGTAGTAGGGTAAGTTATCGGTAAAACTGATTCCTATTAACTGCCTATACCCTCTAAAATGGAACCGACAGGGCGGAGCCGTGCCGGGGATCTTCAATTGCCGCCGACTCAAATATTTTCAGTTCTTCATGAACCTCATCATGATATGAAACCGGGAGTTCCGGCCGGCTTACCGATTTCTCTATTCCTGAATAATATAATTCCACGGCCATATCGATCCGGCGCAATATCACTGTTCATCAACAGCAGATTGTATTTTTTCTAAAGCGCCTCAGGTGCTTTGATCATGAATCAAATTTTGATAATGTTCAAATTCGTTAGCTGTATTTTTTGACGAAAAATATTCAACAGGCTGAATGAACCGGGCGAGCCGCAGATTTTTTGGTCTCGAACTGCATATAGTTAAGCGTGGAGACTGTTGATTTTGGAAACTTTGGATGTTTTTTTCGAACTTCCCATCCGCTGCCTATGATCGTTTTCTGAAAGGCGTTGTTGTTACTACATTGGGAAGACCTTACCCGGTTGTAACAAATTTCGCCGTTACCCCGTAAGGTCCGTGCAACTGCTGGCACTGTTCTTTTTCAGACAGATCAAAAAAAGACATTCTCACACTGGACCGGATCAAAAAAGCCATATC
>MGTJ01000150.1 GCA_001799395.1 Desulfobacterales bacterium RIFOXYA12_FULL_46_15
GAATAAATGAAGAGAATAGTCTATCAGATTGATGCATTTACTAAGAACATGTTTTCTGGCAATCCTGCAGGAGTTGTCACAAATGCAGAAGGGATGTCGCAGTTCCAAATGCAGTCTCTATCTCGTGAACTAAACAACTCTGAAACAGCTTTCATATCTCGTGCCGAAGCCAGCGACTGTGATGTTTCAATCAGATATTTCACACCAAGCTCAGAAGTTCCCGTTTGTGGGCACGCGACTATAGCCTCAGGCTATGCAATTTTGTTGGAAAAGTTGAAGTATCCGAATCCACTGCGGATTAAGACAGGTGCTGGCGTTTTGTCAATTGAATTGCATGAAGGCAGAAATCCGTTCATGATTAGCATGGTTCAGGGTATAGTCAATATTGGTGAACCATTCTCTGAAACGCTTCGAATAAAAATCATAAATGCACTTGATCTTGACGAGGAGGACATTGATTTAGATTGCCCTATACAGACCGCCTCAACAGGACATTCGAAGGTTATGGTCGGAATCAAGTCAAAGACAAGACTTGATTCGCTGCATCCTAAAATGGATATGCTGAAATCTATCAGTGCTGATATTGGGTGTAACGGATATTATGTCTTTACTTTTGACTCAGGAGAAAGGGACGTTCTTGTTGCTGGTAGAATGTTTGCTCCTGCAATTGGAATCTCTGAAGATCCTGTCACGGGAAATGCAAACGGCCCACTCGGAGCCTATCTGGTCTCGAATAGGATTGTTGAAGTTTATCAAAGTAAGTTTAGCTTTGTTGGAAAACAAGGTGAAGCAATGGGTCGAAAAGGCTATGTTGGCGTGAATGTTGAAGTTGATGGGACTGGTAGACCGTACAAAGTCAGCATTTCTGGAGATGCAGTAGCCGTTTTTCGTACGGAAATCGAAATCTAATCGGGTAGCCAGGGTCCTGGCACGTTCATTCGATATTCTCTTCTGGCAATCGCAGAGGACCGCTTAGGGCAGCAAGCCCAAATCCTTCGCTGCTCCGGATGGCGTCGGCATTGAGCCTGCCCTGGATATAGAGGGACAGGGCCGCAACGGCCCGGTCACAAACCGTGAAGACCGGGATGTCGGCTTCAATCAGGCTGTCCCGGAGCGGGTCATAGAGGCGCCCGCCATCCACCACAGCTACAACCGGCGTATCCGAATCTCTTGCAATCTCGATAAGCTTTTGTCTGATACTGGTCTTCTCATGCATGTCAAACCCTTTGATGGTTGTCTGATCCAGGGTTTGCATGGCCGGGGACAAAGGATCAAGACTCACGACCACGGCGTCCACGCCCTTGTCTTGTGTCAGAATCCGCGTAATCCGGGCATGGGCATCGTCATCGGCTGCCGGGTTGATGTCCAGGGGATTGGAAAGGGTGACAAAGGCGGAAAGTTTTTTCTCCTTTAAAACCAAAGCAATCTTTTCCCTTGTCGTTTCTTCAAATTTCGCCAGCTCCATGTGAAAATCATCGGATTGGATGGAATCGGCCATGCCCACGGCTTCAAACCCGGCACCGCTGACCGCTGCCAGCCGGTTGCCCTTGACGGTTTTTTGGTTCAGGGTCTCGGAAAGGAACAGGAGTTCCTGGAATTCGGAAAAGGTTCTGGCCACAATGGCCCCGGCTTTTCTGACACAGCTTTCACAGACCATGTAATCCCCGGCCAGGGAGGCCGTATGACTGGAGGTGGCGGCCTTGCCCTCAGGGGTCCGGCCGGCTTTGTAGAAAATCACTTCTTTTCCGGAAAGAACAGCCTCACGGACAGCCCTGCAGAATTCAAGGCCGTCCAGGTTGTTGAATCCTTCAGCATAAACGGAAATGACATCCACCTGGTCCGAAGTTGTAAAATACCGGACCATATCCCCCAGGGTGAGATCGGTCTGGTTGCCCATGGAAATCATATAGGCCGGTCTGATCTGGGGATACTGGTGGCTCCGGTGGAGCATGAAGGCCCCGCTCTGGCTGATGAGGGCGGCCCTGTGAAATTTCACATTCCTTTGCTTGGGCAGTTTTTCCTCAGGGATAAACCAGGTATCATACCCGCCCGGTTTTGAAATCACACCCATGCAGTTAGCGCCGAGAAAGACCGGACCGCCGTCTTTGGTGGAGTGAATTTCATCGATTTTTGCAATGATCCTTTGTGCGCGATCCTTACTGTCGCTTGTTTCACCCATGCCGCCGGGGATGAGCATGACACTGTCGGCCACGTTGAGCCGGATAAGCTCGTCCACAAGCCCGGGGACCTTTTCCGCCCCCACGGCCACCACAAAGAGATCCAGCTTGGGATGCCCCTCTTGTTTAAAGGTTTCAAAATCCTTTACGCATTTAACGCCGCTGACATCCTCTTCATCTTGCCTGAAAATAAAAATATTTTCTTTTTTAAAGCCTTCGGCAAGGATATTGTCCAGGATGATCCTGCCAAAATTCTTCCTCGTGGCAGAAACCCCGATGACCCCGATGGAGGCTGGGTGCAAAAGCTTGTCGATTTTCATGACCGGCCGTTTGGCAGCTATTTTGCCTGGTTTTCCAAACCGGCACATGCCGTCCAGGGGCACCATAAGATAATCGCAGAAGGCAAAGGGATTGATTTCCAGTTCTTCAATGACAAAAGGTGCATCCGGGTTGGTCTCGGAATAAAAATTACCCATACGGATAAAGGATTCAAAACATTCAATGAGCTGTTCATCCGTGACAATACGGCGCCGGCTCCGGGTGAGCCCGGCAAGCTTTCTATACATGATGGTCTGTTTGAAAAGCTGGAAAAAACTCTCCCCGTCGTTCATGGCCACGGATGCTGCCACAATGGCCTGGCCTTTGCGGAACCTCCTGGCATAAAGCTCAGTGTCGGTGCCGCCAAGGCCTGCGCTGATAATAGTGCCGAATTCCCGGGTATAGCGGAGTCCCACGATGAGTTCATTGCCAAAAGCATTGGAATCCGGCGGCATGAACTGGACTTGCAGGATTCCTTTGATATCCCGGCTGACGGCAGCCGTGAGCGCATCACCGGAAAGCCCCTGGTATTCTTTCGGGGCTGCTTCTGGATGACGTTCGATCCAGGCGGCATAGTTTTCCGGGACTTCATAAAACATCCGCCGCAGACCCGACCGGATCGTATTGGTTTGTTTTTCCACGATTCTGACGCCGCCCACCTCTGTTTTGTGGATAATGGTTGGCGAAACGATTTTCAGAACCGTTTTATCACCGGGCAGGGAGGAAAGGGTCCGGTCCGACGGCTTAGAGCCCCTGGGAATGAAATTGCACTGGGGCGGAGTCTCAGCCCCGGACCGGGAGAGAAGCAAATACACTTCATATTCATATAGAAAATTCCGGCCTTCTGCAAAAGCAGCCTCAAACATACTGGAGATGGTTTCAAAATCGATGGAAAGATCCATTGTCTTATTCCTTAGTAAAAAGGGGTTGTCAGCAGTTATATCAGTTTGACCCCTGCATGGAAAGCGGCATAATTGCTATTCCAGACCTGGGGGCTCGCACTCACGGTCTTTAATGCCTCAAGCCAGACCGCTCCCGGGACGGCATTAAAGGGAGAAAGCGCGCTCAGGGCGCCCAGCATGACCACATTGGCAGTTTTCCCGGCTGTGTCACCAAGTTCCAGGGCAATGGCCAATGCATCCATGGTAATGACCTTAAATCCTGAAACAGCCTTTTTGATCACACTGTCATCCGGGTAGTCTGATGGGGCCAGCCCCTGTGGAACAATTTTTGTATCAGCCATGAGAATGGTGCCGCCGGGTTTTAAGCTGGAAAGAAAACCGGGTCTCAAAACTTCGCTTTTTTCCATGACGATGAGGCAATCGGCAGAGCCGGGCAAAAGCGCCGGGCTGAACACATTGCCGCAGGCAAAGGTGGAGATGACCGGGCCGCCCATCTGGGCCATGCCATGGGTTTCTCCTTTGACAATGTTCTTTTTCCCGTACCCGGCCAGAAAAGCCATCCGGGCCAGGACTTTTCCAAAAAAAAGATTTCCCTGGCCGCCCACGCCCCGGATGGCCAGGGACAGTCGTTCAGGCCTGTTTTTAGGATCAGGCCAGGGGATCTCAATGGTTTGGGGGGCCTGTTCAATCTTTACCCGTTTTTTTTCAGCAGCCGGGATATCTTTTTTATCAGTGATCCGGATGGCCTTTGTGGGGCACATCTGGAGACAGGCCGGATTTTTCGAAACACAACCGGAGCATAGGTTGTTCCAGACCGGCTGGTTGTTTTCATCCATGTCCAGACCCGAACAGATATTGCATGCAGCGCAGGCCTTGCAAAGCTCCTTGTCCTTCATGAGCTTTTGGCCAAAGGAGCTTTTGGGCATTTTTTTGACGCAGGTTCCCTTGACGACGATGACGGTAAAGGTTCCGGTTCCGGCTTTCTTAAGCGCATCCTTTAAGGCGCCCCGTATGGCTTTACGGTCATAGGCGTCCACTTCAACCACGGGGGCGCCTTCACCTTTCAGGGCACAAACAAGATCGAATTTGTTGGAGTCTCCCTGGAAATTGACAGGGGATGCCGGTGAATTCTGGCCCCCGGTCATGGCAGTCCATTCATTGTCAAGAACAACCTTGACCCCGGGGGAATTCCGGTAAACTGCATTTCGTGTGGCATCCATGCCGCTGTGGCATTCAGTGGAATCGCCGACAATGCTGAGACATTTTGCGGCTGATCCTGGTTTGGACGCTACATAGCCGGTTCGTTTGCTTTCACTGGCGCCCATGGCGACACCTGTGTCCAGAGCTGACAGAAAATAAAGCAGGGAATTACACCCGATATCGCCGAACAGTGCCTCAAGGGCGCCCTTTTGTTTCATTTTGCTCACCACTTCGGCAAACAGGGTATAGGGGCAGCCAGCACAGATGAGGGGAGGCCGCGGAACCGGTTTGACGCCGGTGTCGGGTGGAACCGCTGCATATCCCAGGAACCAGGCAATGGCTTCCGGGGTCCATTCGGTAATATGGCTGTAAACATCTTTTCCCTTGACATTGAGCCCGGCTTCCAGGCAGGCGCTGTGGATAAACCGGTAGCCGTCTTCGATCACGTACACATCCCCGTCAATGCCGGCACAGAATTCCCTGATCAGGTTCAAGGGAAGGGGGTTGGTAAAGGCCAGGGAAAGGATATCCATGTCTTTTTCAAAGAGGGCCTTGACTTCCTCCATGTAAAGCATGTTCACCCCATGGGTGATGACCCCGATTTTTCCTTTTCCCCTGATCCATTTGTTCAGGGAAGATTTTTCCACCATATCGGTAAGACCGGGCATACGTTCGGTCTGGATTCTGTTATAACTTGGACGGCAAAGATTCGGCAGGCAGTTATAGGCCCTTAAATCATCCATTTCCACCGGTCCCCGGCTCTGCTTTTCCATGAGGGAGATAAGCCCTTCGCTGTGGCAGAGGGTACCGTTGGCAAGAATTACAACAGCGGTATTGAATTCTCTTGCAATTTTCACGGCAATGGCGGCAGCTTCGTGCATTTCCTGGTGGTTCCTGGGTTCGAAGATGGGGACAAAACAGCTTTTGAGCATATACCTCGGGTCAATGACATGCTGGGTGGAATTGGGTACAAAATCACCGGCCAGGTAATAGATCAGGGCACCCCGTTTCAGGGTAAACTGGGAGGCTGAGGTCACCACATCGGCTGCCTGGAAAAGTCCCGGGATTTTCATGGTGACCACGCAGTCCCGGCCCGCCAAAGTATGGCCATGGCCCACACCGGAGCTGACCGCTTCATTGACGGACCAGTTGACATCAATCAAATCTTTTACATGGATCAGCCCCTTGTCGATAACTTCTGTGCTCGGGGTTCCGGGATACCCGTCCACGCTGTGGATACCTGCACGGACACAGCCTGCGGCAAAGGCAATATTTCCCTGCAATACATTGGTTTTTCCTGTATCATCCAGACACATTTTCCTGAAATCATTCATAGATATGGTTCCTTTTTCCAACCCGGCCCAAAAGAGGCCGGGGTAAAATTTTAAAAGTCATACTTTTATATCAAAACTCTAAATATGCTGTCAATACAGAAAATATTAAAATCTTTTAAATATCAAAATTATATTTTAAAACAAATAGTTACATATTCTCGAATTTCATGTAGAGATAGGTTGAAAACCTAATGTCATACTTAACAAACAAAGATTGAACCCTTTGAAAATATGATATTTTTTCAATAATGCACCATTGCGGTTCTATCTGTTTTATGCTATGGATGTCTCATAAAGCCGGACAAGGCCATCATTCATCAACAAAACAGTATATCAAACATGGAGCCCATGGATCAGATTGAAAATAAAGACAAAGCCGTAAAACTGCCGCCGCCCAGATTTCAGGAAATTATTGCCAGGATCAAAAGAGACATCCTTTTACAGCATTACCGTCCCGGAGATGCCCTGCCAAAGGAAGAAACCCTTGCAAAAGATTTCGGTGTGGGAAGGGCCCTGATCAGAGAGGCCCTTGGCCTATTGAAGGCCCAGGGTTATCTGGAAGCCCGGCGGGGCAGCAGCGGAGGCACCTTTGTCTGCGATCTTCTCCAGTCCCGGGGCATGACCACCCTTCTGGCAGACCTCATTGCCATGAGATCCATGAGCATCAAACATGTGTGCGATGTAAGGCTTCTGATTGAACCGGAAGCGGCCAGGATGGCTGCCCTGGAGGCCTCGCCACCCCAGTTGCAGCGGCTTGGGGATCTTGTTTATAAAGGTAAGACAGTCAAAAATATCCGGGAACGGATCAACCTGGATGTTGAATTTCATAACCAGGTTTCCGAATTGAGCGGGAATCCTTTTTTTTCACTCCTGATGCGGAGTATGATGGGATTTTTACAGCAGTTTCTGGAAATCCTGGATGAGTACTCCACCTATCTGCACGACCCGGATATCCACAATATCCTTTATGATGCAATTGCATCACGGGATCATCAGAAAGCCTATGAATCCATGTTCTCCCATGTGGTTACCATGAAACAGCGGTTCTGTGATCTTGAAAAAGATTATCTGGATATCCAGTCCAAACAGTTAAAAAACTAAACTGTTTTGTCATGCTTTTAAATCCCATGATTTTAATTATCCGACCTTTAATTGGATATTATGGGATTTTATGGTGGCATTCACCGCCTCGGTCATCTTGTTCAATGTCACGTTGGATGTGAATGTTTTCCCATCACTGGATATTTCTATTCCCCGGAAATTATTTTTGGTCAGTTTTAAAAGCACACCGAGTCCGAAAGTTTTTGGTATTTCAAAAGGTTTTTCTGCGTTTTTCATGGTCTTTCCTCCTTACAGGCTCCATTCATCATTTAATATTATTATCGGCACTAAAAAAGAAAACTGCAATTCCCATGCCGGATGAATTTGAAGCCTGGGAAAACATTATGAGAAGAACCCTGGGTTTACGAGAAACAGCTTAGTTTACCGTACATGGCTTATATTTTAACAAGATAAAAATAGACCATGCCCCTGAATTTGAATCAGATCAAAAAAATACAAAATAGGTAAAAAAATACAAAATTCATAACGTTATTGTAACATCAAAGAGATTGACCTTTTCCCGGAAATTATTTGAATATTATTTCTTGGCTTCCTCCTCGAATATCTCTTTCACCTTGGCTTGATACGAACCATCTTGATTCATGCGATCAAGGGTATCGTTGAATTTTTTAATCAATTCCAGCTGATTGCTCTTTTTTGCAAAGACGATATAGGTCGAATTGACGATCATTGGCTGTTCAAGCATAACTACTTTATCCTGAAGGCTGAGTTTTTCGATAACTGAATCCCCTGATTGTTGGATAGCCAGGACGCAATCGACTCGATCGGCCTCCAATTTTTTAAAATTCAACTCATCGGATACATTTTCCTGGATAGAAAAATCACCTTTCTCCTTTCCTTTGTCAAAATCGTCACCATAGCTCCAACCACGGATAACACCGATCGACTTGCCCTTGAGATCGGCAATGCCATTATAGGCGAAACGTTTGTCCTTATGGGTGTAAATAACTATTTTTTCATCAAAAATTGGTTTGGAATAATCGAAAATCAATAATCGTTTTTCGTTTTTATAAATGCCGGCAATACCTGTTTCTCCACTTTCGCCTAACGTCAAAACACGTTTCCAGGGGAAGGGGTTAACCACAGCCTCGGCACCAAACTCCTTGAATATGGCTTGAACTAATTCAGGATAAAGACCTGCTGCTTTTCCTGTTGTACTGTTTTTATACATAAAAGGCGGATTTGCTTCGTCAACGGCAAACTGAATCTCTATCGCATATAAGGGATTTGCAAAGATAATCCAGGAACATAAAAACATTGCAAAAATGACCAATTGTTTTTTCATGTGATACCTCCTGTTGATTTTTTTTAAGGGGACGAACTGGTGATGAGTGTATCGTATGATAAGAGCCTATTTTTGTCAACGAAA
>MGTJ01000151.1 GCA_001799395.1 Desulfobacterales bacterium RIFOXYA12_FULL_46_15
ATATAAATTAAACAAAAGACATTTAAGCAAATGTACAACCGGTGTTTAAAATCATTGGAGAGGGTATATCAAAGGATCAAAAGAAATAGCAAGGTTTCTTAAATTTCCGGAAATCGGAGATATTGAATTGCTTCATGCAGCCTATCGGAAGCAGATATTTTCGCCTCATTTTCATGAAGGTCATGTCATTGGTGTTATTGAAAAAGGGTGTCTCGGGTTTGACTACAGAGGAGAAAGGGTGGTTGCCGGTGCAGGTGAGATCAATATGGCTGATCCGGGAGAAGTCCACAACGGCTTTGCCGTATCTGAGGAAGGCTGGCAATACAGGATGTTTTATTTGAAACCCGGTCAACTGGACAGGATTTTAAACGAATGCTGTGATCAAAAAATCCCTATGCCGTTTTTTAAAAAAGGAGTGATCAGAGATCCCGGGTTTGCAAAGAAAATCCGCACTCTGCACCAGGATTTTGAAAACCCGGATATAAGCCGTCTTGAAATAGAATCCCGCTTTTACAGCATCATGACCGGTTTTATGGTAAAACATGCCTTTCAGAAAGCGGTTCCGAAATCTCCCGGGTCTGAGCAAAACAGGGTGATAAAAATTAAAGAATACATCCAAAGCTTTTATGACACAGACATTTGCCTGGATGATTTGAGCCGGGTGGCAGGTATCAGCCGGTATTATTTACTGAGGGTGTTTGAGAGGGATACAGGTCTGACACCCCATACCTATTTGAATCTGGTCCGGGTTAAAAGAGCAAGAGAACTCATGGAGAAAAACGTATCCATCATTGAAACCGCCCATGCAACCGGCTTTTTTGACCAGAGCCACCTGAACCGGATATTTAAGAAATTCTACGGGATTACGCCTGGCCAATTTCGTGAGATAAAAAGGAAAAAATATGAAAGAGACAAGGCCTGAAAATAAAAAAATCATTATCATTCCCAAAGAAGAAGCTGTTTTCCGGATGGATAAAAACGGAACCTGGCACAATGAGCATGGAAAATTCGAACACCCGAGAATCATCAGATATTTTAATACAGCCATTAAAAAGGATGAAAACGGGTATTATGTCCATCAGGCAACCGGTGAATGTGAAGAAAAAGTATATTTTCCCTATGAGGATACAGCGCTTTTTATTGTGGATATCCTGGCCGGTCAGGACATCGGGCTCATCCTGAACACTGCACAGAAAATGACCCTGGAACAGGGATATCTTTTCATGGAATCGGATACTCTTTATCTTATAACCCCTGATCATAAAATCAAATTTTCATCCCATGCCCTGGTCAAACTGTCAAAATTCATTGAAGAAAAAAACGGCAAATTTTCCATCAAAATAAATGAAAAAGCCTATCCGGTTCAATCTTCAGATAAAGATTAAAATTTTACCGAGGGCAATATTATCCAAGTAAAGCCGTGATTCACAGGGCATAATCAGCCTGTATGATATTCATAAAAAAAAGGATGTGATCATGCAGTCAAAAATTTATGCTTATGGAAATCTGTCCCTTGCCATGATCATTGTCGGAAGCTCTGTCGTGTTCGGCAAAATCATTACAAATTCATTTCCTGTTTTTCTGGCCTCCGGTCTTCGGTTTGCCATTGCATCGGCTGTGATGCTGCCGCTTTTGCTGCGATATGAAAAAAAGCTGTTTCATATCTCTGGTAAAGATTTTTTAAACCTTGTTGCCATGGCCTTTTGCGGCCAATTTGTGTTTACCTTTCTTGTGCTTCTCGGGCTTCGGTACACCAGTGCCATTGAAGCCGGGATCATTACCAGCACCTCGCCGGCCATGATGGCTGTGGTGACTTATCTCTTTTTCAGGGAAAAACCCGGGGTTCGCCGGATGATCGGCATCGGTATGGTTGTGGCCGGTGTGGTCATTGTAAACGGCTTTGTTGATGTAAAAAACTTTTCAGTTCCGGCCCGTCATATTTCCGGCAATCTGTTAATGCTCGGGGCTGTTGCCGGAGAAGCCTTTTTTCTTTTGATGCGGAAACGCATTTCATCCAACATCTCAAACCTTGCATTGACCGGATATTTATGTTTTCTGGGGTTTGTCATGTTTTTACCCCTGTCGGTGTTTCAGGCGGTTTCATTTGATTTTTCAAGTGTCAGCCCCCTGGCATGGGGCGCCATCCTGTATTTCGGGGCAGTGTTTACGGTCCTGGCCTATGCTTTCTGGTTCCAGGGCGTGTCAAGGGTCTCGGGAAGTACGGCCGGGGTTTTTACCGCGGTCATGCCGGTCAGCGCAGTGCTCTTATCCTGTCTTTTTCTCAAAGAGCAGTTTACAGTGTATCATGCCGGTGGCGGCGCCTTGATTCTATCCGCCATCCTTTTGATAACAACGGCCAAAGAGAAAGAACAGCCTTTTTTGCTGAGTTTTAAAAAATGAAGGATCAACTACCATCTTTGTTCATATTTTTTTCTTAAAAAAACAGCTGCCGAATTCATGACTACCAGGAATAGCAGTAATACCATGATGGCGGCTGAGGTCTTTTCCATAAATGCTCTTTCAGGGCTGTCAGCCCATAAAAAAATCTGAACAGGCAGAACGGTTGAAGGGTCTGTAAACCCGGCCGGGATATCCACGATAAAGGCCACCATCCCGATCATCAAAAGAGGGGCGGTCTCACCCAGGGCCCGGGCCATGCCGATGATGGTACCGGTCAGCATACCGGGCATGGCCAGGGGAAGCACGTGGTGGGCGACCATCTGGGTTTTGGATGCACCGACGCCAAGGGCGGCCTCCCGGATGGACGGCGGAACGGATTTCAAAGCGGCCCGGCCGGCAATGATAATGGTGGGAAGCGTCATCAGGGTGAGGACAATTCCTCCCGCCAGAGATGAGGACCGGGGGAGTTCAAAAAAATTGAGAAAAACCGCAAGCCCCAGCAATCCGAATACAATGGAAGGGACAGCGGCAAGGTTGTTGATATTGACTTCAATGACATCTGTGAAACGGTTTTTCGGGGCAAATTCTTCAAGATAGACTGCTGCGGCTACCCCAATGGGGAAAGAAAGTACAAGGGTGATGAGAAGCGTATAAAAAGAGCCGCAGGTGGCCCCCCGGATGCCGGCAAGCTCAGGTTCCCTTGAATCCCCGGCTGTAAAAAAGGTTGTATTGAACTGTTTTTTTATTTTTGCCTGTTTTTCAAGGGTATTGATCAAGGAAAGCTGTAAATTATCGAGCCTCCGTTCCGTTTCAGGCAGGTTCCGGTTGACATGGCCTTTTATGAGCATGTCCACGTCATCGTCTGCAGGAACAAAGAGAGAGACAGTCTGACCGATTTTGTCCGGATGGGTTTTGACAAAATCCGATAGCCTATAAGAAGCCCCGGAACTCAAAAGGGACAAAAGTTTTTTCTTTTCCCCCCGGTCCGTTACTTCCGGAAACAATTTGAAAAAAGAAGTTTTTACAAGGCCATTAAAATCCGCCCCGGAAAGATTGTTGGGATTTAGCAAGGAAGGATCAAGAAATATATCCAGTTCAATGGCTGTCTGCTGAAATGCCGTATATCCTGATCCAAAGATGCTGACAAACAGACCGGCAAGACAGAGCAGGCTGAAGATGATGGCACAAAGCCCTGCCATACGGAATCTTTTTTCTGTTTTATATCGCCGGGCCAGTCCTTTTTGAACCAGATCCGCAGTCCTCACAGACCCGTTGCTTTGATTTGTTTCTTTATTCATATTGCTCCCTGTATTTGCGTACCACATAAAGGGCGATGACATTGAGGATGAGCGTGACCACGAAAAGTAGCAGTCCCAGAGCAAAGGCAGCCAGGGTTTTGGGGCTGTCAAACTCCTGATCTCCGACGAGAAGTGTTACAATCTGCACCGTAACCGTGGTAACGGTTTTCAAGGGGTTAAGGGTCATATTGGCGGAAAGCCCGGCTGCCATGACTACGATCATGGTTTCGCCAATGGCCCTTGAAACCGCCAGCAGAACGCCTCCGACAATTCCGGGCAGGGCAGCGGGCAGGACTATATAGCGGATGGTTTCGGACTGGGTGGAGCCAAGACTTAACGCACCGTCCCGTAAGCCTTGAGGAACGGCATTGATGACGTCATCGGAAAGGGAAGAGACAAAGGGGATAATCATGACCCCCATGACAAGCCCGGCTGCCAAAGCGCTTTCACTGGATACATCCAGGCCGATGAGTGCGCCAGTGTCCCGGATGATGGGGGAAACGACCAGGGCGGCAAAAAAACCGTAAACAACAGTGGGAATCCCTGCCAGAATTTCAAGCAGGGGTTTGGCAAAGGCCCTGAATTTTCTATTGGCATATTCGGAAAGATAGATGGCCGACATCAATCCTACAGGGACAGCCACTGCCATTGCAATGGCAGAAACCAGAAGAGTTCCGGTGAACACGGGGATGGCGCCGAAGGCACCGGATGATCCCACCTGGTCTGCCCGGATGGCCATCTGGGGACTCCATTTAAATCCGAACAGGAATTCATGGAGTGGTATGATTTTAAAAAACCGGATGGATTCATATAAAACCGAGAGAACAATACCGATGGTCGTAAAAATGGCCAGGGTGGAACAGGCAATCAGGATATAATAGATAAGTTTTTCCACATGATTTCTGGCCCGAAGATCCGGACGGATACGGTTTTGCAGGACTGAAACGGCAGCGATGCAAAGGGTCAGGATGAGAACAAAAAGAGCGCCATGGCTGATGGAGCGAAGGTATTGGTAATAGTCTGCAGCCGCCTGAAGGGCCGGGTTGTCTTCTCCTGAAACGATATTGCCGCTCACCAGATTTTTGATATCATTCATGATCAGATTCAAGCGGTCTGCCGGAAGGGATTGAAGGGATTCAGGAAGCTTTGAGATTACCATGTTTGAAATGACTGTGGACTCAAACATCATCCAGAAAGAGAATATAATAAGCGCCGGGACGGCACACCATAGGGCTGTCAGGGTGCCGTAATAAACCGGCCGGGAATGAAGTGTTTTAGGCCCTCCGGTTTTATCTGCAACGGCCATTGCCCTTTTTCTGCCCAGGTAATATCCTGCGGTTGAGAGCAGGAGCAATGCTATTAATGCGGTTTGGGGTGTCAAAAATACCTCTGTTTAAAATGATTCAATTTCTATTTTTCACAGTATAAACAGGATTTATTAGGGTAGGTTTAATACTGTATTAGGAAATGATTAGGATATCATTTCTCCAAACCGATCATGGACAGCTTTTTCTGTGTCTCGGTCAAAAGCATTGTCAGCTCTGCTGCAATTTCTTCAGAGCAGGATTGGACATTTTTAGCAAACCTATGGGTGGACTGGGCCGCTTCTCTAACCCGGGAAATCCGTTCAGACACATCTTTGATATCCAGGTCGGCGGCCTGGACATTCTGCGCAATCCCCCCGGTTACAAGGGATTGTTTTTCAACCGCCGATGAGATATTCCGGCTTGCCTCCATGAGTTTTTCAACGCGGGTTTCGATCATACGGGTATTTTCAATGATGGTCCGGCTGACCTTTTGTATGGATTCGATCTTGACGGCAATATCTTCGTTAGCGGCCTCGGTCTGGAGGGAAAGTTCCCGGACCTCCCCTGCCACCACGGTAAATCCTTTCCCGGCGGCGCCGGATCGAGCGGCTTCAATCCGTGCATTCAGGGCCAGGAGTTTGGTTTCTCCGGCCAGGTTTTTTACAATATGGACGATTTCATTGATCTGTTCCGAAGCCCTTGTCAGTTCCAGGATATCTTGCCTTGATGCCGTGGCAACGGCATTGATATCCGAAATCAGGCCGGTCTGTTTTGAAACCTGATCACTGATGTCCGCCACAGCCGATTGAAGCTGCCGGGTGGAGCCGGATACGGTGTGGGTCTGTTCCACTGTCCGGGTTGCGGACCGGCTTGCTTCATGGGTCTGGTTCTCGGTATCAGAGGCCAGCAGGCTCAACTCTTCGGCCGTATCCTTCATGGCCGTTGCTTTTTTCTGGAGACCGTCAATCAATCCGGAACTCTTTTGAACCAGATCCTGAATCAGGGTTCTTTCCATTTTTTTCCGCCGGTCTTCCGCTTGCAGATCCGTCAATGCCGCCTGGAAATTTTCCAGGGCACCGGCCAGGATGCCGATCTGGTCCTTTTTTGTCTGAAAGGGAATGAGGACGGTTTCACCCTTGTTTATTTTTTTTATGGCCTGGGTGAGACGCTTGAGCGGCCGCTCAACAAGAAAAAAAGCCATCAGATGAAGCATGAAAAGATTGATCACAATGGCCAGAACGGCCATCACCGCAATGGCGTCCCTTTTCTTCTCCCGGTAGGATATGAGTGCCTCTTCCTGTTTTTGAATATCTTCAACTTTGTAAAGGATTTCATTTCTGGCGGTTTCAGCGGCAATGGCCTCGTCTGCCAGAAGATTGTTGAGGGCCAGGACCTTCTGCTTTAATGCGTCCGTGCTGTCTGAGGCAATCGCAGCTGCCTCCATATGGGTTTGTATTTTTTCCAGGTCGTGTTCAGGAGCCTCGCTTTTGATGATGAGGCGAAGAATTGCATCGGAAAAACTTCCATCGCTGTTCATCAGTCCTTTTGAAACCACCACTGAACCGGCGGCCGCTTCCATAACAAACCGGCCGCCTGCCAGATCCCGTCGCTCGGTCCTGTTAAAAACGCTCCTGTACTGATCAGCCCCTTTTAATGTGTCTTCTTTTTCAATGGAAAAGGTCTTACCGACCCAGTTCAAAAGGTCTTGAGCAGTATCTATTTCAAGTAATTTTGGGATTTCAAGATATTTTTTCTGGAGATCAAAAATTCCGGATCTCAAATTTGTGTTCATGGATGCATTCATTTCAAGCAATGCATTGGTCCTGGAGGCAATCTGAAAAAAAGCCGTGACATTCACATAGAGTAAAATGCCGATACACAGATTGGAAAAAAGGCCTGCACCGATCATCATTTTCAGACCTACGGAAAACCCGTGTCTTACTTTTCGGTCCGTGGCAGCAACAGTAGTCAAATCCATATTTATCACCTTCTTGTATAAAAAATTTAATCGTTTTCAGGAAAAACTGATGAAAGCTAACAAAAAGGGATGAGAATCCTGTTAGAAAATGATTTGAAGATAATGAAGCTTTGGCCCGGATATTGACGCAGGGGCTGAAAAGGCCTCATAGTGTGCCGGAAATTGATGAAAGGAGTATGGATGATTCTATCTGCATTTACAGGTTCTCAAAAAACGGCAGGTGTACTTGTTCCGAAATCGGAAAAAGAGGAAGACACGCGGCCGGTTTTTATAAAAAAGATAAAAATCGGAACAAAACTGGTTCTGGGTGTGGCCCTGGCGTCCAATCTCTGTATCCTGATGTTGCTCTGGTCGGTCCGGTACTGGGATCTGAAGGTGACTGAAAAGTCGGAAGACCTTTTACAGATTCAGAAAAGCCTGAACACAGACCTTCGGGCTTCGGTCATACGGTTACAGGACAGACTGCTGAATCTGCCCCTGCTTCTGGAGACCGATACAGGGAAAAAAGCGGAACTCTGGTTAAAAAATACACAGGCCATCAGGGATGAAAAAACCATAGAGGGTCATGCCAATTTTCAATCTCTTTTTACCAGGACCGAGAGGAGAGACCTGGCAAAAGGCAAATATATCTTAAGGGAAACCCGGGACAGTATCATTGTCACCCGCGGACTGATGGACAAAAACGGAAATTTTACCGATACCCTTCATGTGATCACCATCAAAAGCGAGTCCCCGTCATCAGACCTGGCCCTGATTCAAACCGGTATGGACAGGCTCCTGTCGGAAGGGAAAACAGCCGAAGACATGCAAACGACCCTTCAGAACATGAAAGCGGATATTGCAGAGGACCTGCTCCGGGCAGAGAACAGCCGGACCCGTATACTGGGCAGGCTTGAATTGATCGATATCACGGAAACGGACCTGATGAGTGCAAGAGTCAAAAGAGAAACCATTATCATCCTCATCAGCGGAGTGACCATTTTCTTCAACATCCTGATCATTTTTTTCCTGACCCGGTCCATCATCACCAGGCCTGTAAAACTAGTCGTAAAAAGCCTGAAGGAAATTGCCCGGGGCAGAGGGGATCTGACCGCTTCCCTGGCTGTCCGGTCAAGGGATGAGCTGGGAGAGCTGGCCCATTGGTTTAACACTTTTATGAAGAAACTGCTGGCCATTGTTTCTGAGATTCAATGCCAGATGGGAAACCTGAATTTTTCGATCCGGGATATTTCCCTGGTATCGGAAGACCTTGGGAAAAATGCATCTGTGATGAGCGGGAGATCCAAGGATGCCGCCTTTTCCACGGAATATACGGTTAAAAAAATCGAAGCCATGGCAGTGTCGGCTGAAAAAGCCCATGAGATGGTCAGT
>MGTJ01000152.1:0-1403 GCA_001799395.1 Desulfobacterales bacterium RIFOXYA12_FULL_46_15
AGAGTCTTTCACCAGCACGATGGCTTGTCCCAGAAGCGGCGGCACCGTAACTCCCAGGGCCTGGGGGAGGATAATGAACCGCATTCTCTGGACATAATTCAGGCCTGAAGATACGCCGGCTTCAATCTGTCCCGGGCCCACGGAATTGATCCCGGCCCGGATAATCTCCGCGATATAAGCACCGGAATTGAGCATCAGGGCAATGATGCCGGTCTGGATTTCTGGAACCCTTATCCCGAGGGTGGGCAGACCAAAATACAAAAAATAGATCTGAACCAGGAGCGGTGTTGACCGGATGATTTCAATATAGGCAATGGCAGGATATTTAAGCGGTTTAATGCCTGAAATCCGGCAGGCGCATGCAATGATGCCGGCTGCTATGGCAAGCCCGATGGAAAAAATGGAAATTAAAAAAGTGGATTTCAGCCCGCCAAGAAACAGGGGCAGATATTCCAGTATGACTCGAAAATTAAAATCAGCCAGCATAAAAATCCATCCGTTGTGTTAAGAGGGTGTGCATTTCCACAAAGAACCGCACACCCTCCGGTTGATTTAATTCATTCGTCGATCGCAAGCAATCAATGATCTTTTTTCCAGTCAACTCCTTGCAGCCAGTAGGCAATATTCTGATCATAGGTACCATTGGCCCTTATGGTTTCAAAATAGAGGTTGATCCACTGTAAGAGGTTTACAGACTCGTGACGAACGGCAAAGGAAAGAGGATCTTTTCCCTGGCCCAGGCGTTTATCCAGAAGACGGATGGAATTGGGAGGAAAATCCGGAAGCACGGTCAGAACCGCCAGGTCGTCATTGACCCCTGCATCCACATGGCCTGCAATCAGGGCCTGGACAATCATTCTGCCGCCGCCTTTATAGGATTTGATCGTTGCATTGGGCAGGTATTGTTTTGCAATGGTTTCACCGGTGGAACCTAGGAGCACCCCTACGGTGACACCCGGCTTGTTCACATCTTCAAGGCTTTGAAATTTTGCATCGGTTTTGGTAAAAATGCAGGGCTGGACATAGATCCAGGGCGCTGCAAAAGAAATCTTGAGGGCCCGTTTCAAGGTAGGGGTCATGTCGGCTGCCAGGATATCTGCTTTACCGGACAAAAGGGCAGGGATAAGACCGTCCCAGTCAAAATCAAGGATGACCAGCTTTACTCCCATTGCATCTGCCATCCCTTTTGCGAAATCAATCATTGAGCCTGCCTGTGTCCCGTTTTTGTCGACAAAGGCATAGGGTGCGGACCCTGATTGAACAGCGACCCGCAGCTCGCCCCTGCTCACAATTTCCGTCAAGGCTTCGGCAAAGCAGACCCCGGTAAAAAAAACTGCCAGCAACAGGGTAAAGACTGTTAATACTAATTTTTTCAGTTTCATTTTTCTCTCCTTTTTTTAAAT
>MGTJ01000152.1:1423-8231 GCA_001799395.1 Desulfobacterales bacterium RIFOXYA12_FULL_46_15
TCCTTTTTTTGTTTATTCCTTATAGAACGGTTATTTCCTCTTTTATTTGAATCCCTCTTTTTTTCAGACTATCCATAAATTTTTGAACCGGGATATGTTTTGTGGGCGAAAGGACTCCTTTTTCTCTGATATCCCCATTGACAATCATTCTGGCCACAATGGCGGCCGTATACCCCACACCTTTGCTCATGGCCAGGATACCTGTATCAAGATCCCTTTCAATCAGCATGGTGCTGGTGAATCTCATCTTTTTTTTGTCTTTGATGCCTTCAAACACATTGATCATGACGGTCAAATCTTTTTCATCGCTTCCATATTCCAGCTGCGGCCCAAGAAGCTTGTCAAGAAAGTCTAGGGGTGTAACCGGACAGGCAAGGCCCTTTACCGGCTCCTCACTTAAAAACCCCAGTTGCTTTAAAGGCCGCCAGAAGGCGCTCCAACCCGGCCATCGGAGTGAGTACCGGCCCGTCTGCCGGATCGTACCGGTCAATCCCATCAGGTCTGTAAAATAGACAGCATCGCCATTCGGTATGGCTTCGAGTTCGCCAAGACCCGGGAAATCAACAGTATGAATATTGATTTCATCATGCTGGTTCATAGCCGGAATTTCAATGATTTTTTTGTCCCTGATGATCCGGGCATCTCTCATGGTTGAACTTAAGACCCCTTTCCATATCCATGACAGTTTATAATTCAAGGGGTTGGTGCAGGCCTTTTTTTCCGGGAATCCGCCACAGTATGAATTAATCACATGAATTTCATCAAACCTGGTTTTAGCATCCCCATAAATGACAAGATCGATTCCGGGGTCAAGACCGCATTCCGGCATGATGGCAATCCCGGCTTTTTTTGCCTCTGCATCAAGGTCTCCAAGACTATAGGCATAATTGGTATTAACCACACTGACGAAGGCTTCCAGGGCAGCCTGGTTGACATACTGTTTGAAATCCTTTGGAAGAAGATCGATCACCACATCGGCTTTCCGAAAAAGTTCGACCAGTGCCTCCTTATTCCGGGCATCTACAGTAACTGTGCTGATTTTGCTCATATCTGTGAAAGGTCTGATTTTCTCCAATTCATCAAACCGGATATCCGCACAGATGATATGGCTGATATGTGGGTCTGCAGCCAGGTCATACAATGCCGTTCTGCCCTGTGTGCCGCTTCCGCCAAGAACAAGAATTTTCATGGTTTCCTCTATGGTATTTTTTAATGTGTACATAAAATCCGCCAGGAGTTCACTCCAAGCCTGAATGCTTAATCAATCTATAATTTTACAAACAACTGCTCAAACGTGGTTCGGACATGCTGCTTCATAAGATCGCTTGCCTTTTCTTCGTCCCGGTCCGCAATTGCTTTTGTAATTTCCATATGCTGTCTGGGGCTTGTTTTTTGTCCGTTTGGATTCAGCCCTGAATAATATCTGTCAAAAAAGAAAATATAGGTGTGAGACCGCCAGAAACTGTGCCGGCAATACTGCTCCAGATATTTGTTAAGACTGATTCTGGCAATCCCGAGGTGAAAGCTTTCATTGATCGTAACATAGGCTATTTTTGCTTCCCGGGTCCCGGGATTTTCCACATTTTTTTCTTTTTCGATCAGATCATACAGGAATTCAATATCGCCTGCCGAGGCATAGCGTGCGGCTGAAGCAGCAGCAAGACCCTCAATATGTTCCCTTGCATAAAAGACATGCCTCGCATCCTGGGGGCTTGGGGAGGGGATAAAACAGCCTTTTTTTTTCTTTTTATCCAGAAAGCCTTCGGCAACCAACAGGCTTAAGGCATGCCGGACAGGTGTTCTGCTCAATTCAAGGGAGTCTGAAAGTTCGGTTTCCAAAAGGAAGTCACCCGGCTTGAAATGATTTTCAAGGATCATTTTAATGATTGATTTATATGCAAACTCTTCCAGATTTTTTTTTGCCATTCAACCCCCCAGCCTTTAAAAAAAGTGATGTATACATAAAACAATACATTATTCTTTGTCAACCGTTTTTTTATTGAATTTATCAAAAGAAAAAGGTGAATCACGGCGCCAGCAGGATCTGATCCTTAAATTCATTTGACAGAGCCAGGCTGAGGCTTTCCGCAGCAGCCTCGCTTTCCATCTCCACCATGAGTTCTCCTTGTTCCCCGACCGCGAGCTTCCCGAATTTTTCAACAACGTCGGCCACCTGCTCCGGTTCCACGGTCCACCAGCCGCGGGTGCGCATGAGAAGCTCTTTTCCTTTGAGCTTTCTTGGGGTGATAAGGTCAATGTCCCTGAACCAGGACGCCCACCCGATTTCTGCCGGGGCTTTTAATACAGGGCTTACCGGGTCATGGTAAATGCGGCACCGTCCGAACAGTCTCAAGCGGATCATCGCACACCTTCCTTTGCAAGGGAAACCAGCTGTGGATCAAACATGGCTGAAGACGGAAAGGCGGATAATCCGTTTTTTTGAAAAGCCAGATCCTGGCAGATTTCAAAAAGCATGAGAGCTTTGTTGTCATCCAGGTGGAGGCCTTTTTTGCAAGCCCGTGAACAAGCAGCCTCAAAGAGGCGGAACCGCAATTCCCTGGCCGGGCGAAGCCTCTTGTCAAACCTTGAAATGCCTGAACTCCTGATCAGCCTGGAATCCATGGCTTCCATCTGTGCGAAATACGCCCGGGTGTGCTGAACCCCAGGATCATGGCCGAATTCATCTTGCCCGTGCATGTCCGCCTCCTTTTGAATATGATCTGAATGCCCCTGTGAGGCGGACCATATTTTGTGCAAAGATAAGATCTCTGTCCTTTGTTGAAAATCCTGCCTTTTCATACATCCGGTGTTGAAGGTTGATTTCCCCTTCATGGGTAAACCAGGGCCAGTCGGTCCCAAAAATGATATGCTCCGGACCATGGGCTTTCAACAGAAAGACAAAATCGTCTGTTGACAACACATGGGCTGCATTGGAGGTATCAAGATAGAGGTTCTCCATGGGAACAAGATGGGACCTGATTTCATGAAAGGGAGCCGCGAGCCCTCCCATATGGGCGGCGACAAAATTAATCCTGGGAAAACTTTTGATCAGGTTTGCAAAAAGAGAAGGCGTGGTGTTATGTTCCGGCCGGCTGCCAAAAAACAGATCCGCTCCAAACAGAGTATCCAGCTCCACAAAAAAACCTGAACCCTTATGAATATTAAATTCTTGGATCAGTTCAAACATCTCCAGGGTCTTTCTGGCGTCAAGAGCAAACCTCTGGGAAAAGGAGCAGAGCTTAATCCCCCTGATTTTTCTTGTTCCGAATTTCTCAAGCTCTTCCCGATTGCCTGAATAATCAGGGTGAAGAGTCCCGGCTGTAATGAGAATATTGGATGATTCTGAGAATTTGTAAAATTCATCATTGATACTGCCGACTTCTTCGGCCAGGGCTGTGGGAAGAATTAATCCTCCTGAAATCCCTGCATTCTTCAGTTCATTTTCCAGAAACAGTATGCCGACCCTTTCTTGCGCCCCATCGGCCTCCAACCCCAGTATCCGGACCATCTCAAATCGCTTTTTAACATTCAGGATCACCTTGGGGTGAAACAAATGGACATGACCATCAATCATCATTTTTTTTATCACAGCTCCATAAATCAAAGCATTTAATTATAACCAGTTAGAGTTATTCAAATTTTTATGAGAAATCAAGAAATAATATCAAAACCCGATCTCACAAAAGGGATATATGAATTGGAACAGAATTTTCTTTCCTTTACTTATTTCCTGTCCTTACCCCTTCTGATACAGGTACAACATCCTGTACCTGTATCAAATGGACGTTAATATTTTGGATTTGGGCTGGAGATGGACAACCAGGCCCGGCCCATCAGTGCCGAGAGGCTGTCCACACTTGAATAAACCGTTGGAATCACGATCATGGTCAGAAAGGTTCCTACTATAAGCCCCATGGCAGCGACGATGCCGATCGGGCTCATACGCTCCAAACCGACCGCCATCTCAAATACCAGCGGAAGCAGGCCGATAACGGTGGAACCGGTTGTCATGAGGATCGGGCGGATTCTCAATTGAATCGATTGCAGGATCGCTTCGTCCTTGTCCATTCCGGCCTTGCGTGCCCTGAGGATGAAATCAAGCAGCAGGATGCTGTTGTTAACGATGGTGCCGCCCAAAAAAATCATACCCATCATGGCTGGCTTGCACATTGGCTTGTCGAACAGGAGCAGCCCCCATAGCGCCCCGGCGATGGCCAGAGGAATGGCGGCCATGATCGTGATGGGTTGACCAAAGGACCGGAACATGGCCACCAGAAGGATGTACAGCAACACGAAGCCGATGAGCAGAGCTCTGCCCATTTCCGAATTGCCGACCTTCATGTCCGCCATCGTGCCGGAAACATCAATGCTGTATCCGGCAGGCAGGCTGATGCCGGAGAGGCGTTCCTGAACCATGCCCGCCACTTGACCGATTGTATACACGCGGTTGACGCCGGTGATGTCAATAATGTTCCTGAGTCTTTCGCGGGTGATGAGCGGTTGATTGCGCCCGGAATCAAGAGTGGCCATTGCGCGCAGGGGAATTGGCCCGAATTTCGTGGAAACATATGCATTGGATAACTGCGCCGGGTCACCAATGCTTTCGGCCGCATACTGAACCGTGATCGGAATATCCAAATAGCCCGCAAGGCGCATGGCTGAGGCAGGGATACCCTTCACCACGCCTTTGAGTTCCCCTGCCACATCGGCGGGCGTGGTCTGGTAAAGCCTGGCCAGGGCGGGATCGACATTCACATGGTATTCCGTTTTGTCGAAATACCAGCTGCGTCGCACATCCGTCAGGCCGGGCACCCCCTTTAACGCCTCCAGGCATTGATCCGCCAGGCGGCTGATGACCCGGGAGTCGGGTCCGCTGACGATAACATCGAGCGGCGCACGTGTTGAAGACACGGGCGTGGCCCCATACTCGGTCAGCCGGAAGCTGCGCACGCCCGCAAGGCTGCGCAATTGATTGCGCCATTTATCCTGGATCTGCCAGATGGTTTCATCCCTCTGCGTCCGGTCCACCAAATTAATCGTGAGCTTTGCCGACTGGGCGGTCGCGCCGCCTCCACCGAAACTTATCTGACCCGGTTCCGAGCCGATCACGGAGGATACCGTCGTCACGCCCGGCTGGGTGTAGATTATTTCCTCGATCCGGTTGAGCGTCTTTTCCACTTCGACCGGGGAATCGTCGCTGGCTGCGTCAAACTCCAGTATTACGATGCCTGTGTCCATCGGGGGCATCAGTTCCGTGCCGATCAGAGGTTTCACCACTTTCATCGTCACCAGGAAAAACAGGGCTGCAAGGATCAACGTCACCACCCGCCAATGCAGGGTCTTTCGGAGAATCCCCACATACAGCCCCGTGAGAAAGCCCACCCCCTTGTCGGTGTTGGCAAAAAGACGTTCCAGGAGGTTTCGGTGCTCGTGCGGCCGAGCCAGAAGGCGCGAGGCCATCAGCGGGACTATGGTGAGGGCGACCAGCAACGAGGCGATCAGTGTCGCGGATATCATGAGATTCAGCGGTCTCATCGTCTGTTGCGTGTAGCCCCCGGCAAACATCACCGGGATGAGGACAATGACCGTTGTCAGCATGCCCGCCGTGACGGCCAGCGCGACCTCGCTGGTGCCCTCCCGGGCGGCCAAGGCGGCGTCGGGGTGCTTCATGTTCCGGTGATGCCGGTAGATGTTCTCCAGCACGACAACGGAGGCGTCCACCACCATGCCCACCGCAATGATCATACCTGTCAGGGTCACCATGTCCATCGTGTAAGGGCTGAACCACAGCACCATCAGGCTGGCCAGAAACGCCAGCGGGATGCTGACGGACACGACCAGAGCCGCCCGCGTGTCGGCCAGAAAGGCGAAGATGACCAGCACCGTCAGGAGCACCGCCTGCCACAGGGAGTCACGCATCCCGCTGACGTTCAGATCGATGATCGGTTGCTGGTCATCGGTGATCTCGAATTGAATGTCGGGGTATTGTGCCTGAAGCGCGGGCATGAAACCCTTGAAACTCTGAATGGCGCTCACGGTAGGCCCGTTGTCCGGCCGCAGAACGTTGATGGCGATGGCAGGCCGGCCGTTGCCGTGGTAGATGCTTCGCTGCTCCGTCTCATCAAGGCTCACCCCGGCGACATCGGAGACGCGCAACAGGCCCTGTTCGGAAATCCGGATCGGGAGGTCCCGGATTTGCTGAAGATTGGCAAACTCGCCCGTTGTTTTAACCAGGTATTCGTTGCGGTGCGAGTAGATTATGCCGGCCGGGGCCGAGACATTCTGCTTGGCCAGGGCGGCAATTACCTCGCCTATGGACACATTGTTGGCCACCAGGCGGTCCCGGTCCACACGAACCTTCACCTCGGGCTGATGCCCCCCGAAGACATCCACATCGGCGATGCCGGGCAGTGTCAGTATCTGGTCCTGAATTTGGTTCTCGGCCAGAAGGCGGATCTGCGAGAGGGTCTTGGTGCTTCCGGGTTTGGGAGACAAAGCCACTGTCGCAAGCGGCCGCGTCGCATCCGTGATCCGGTAGATACGAGGCTCCAGGACGTCCTTGGGCAGTTGGGCTCGGACACGTCCGATGGCGTTTTGCACATCCAGAACAGCCTCTCCGATGGGCTTGCCATAGTTGAATTCGGCATTGGCGGAGGAAACCTCGTCGCGGCTGGTGCTGGTGACCTTTTTCAGCCCTCCCAAGGTGTTCAATTCCTTCTCGATAATCTGGGTGACCTTGTCGGCGACATCGCCGGCATCCGCTCCGGGATAAACGGTTATGACGATCACCTGCGGGGGAACGGTATTG
>MGTJ01000153.1 GCA_001799395.1 Desulfobacterales bacterium RIFOXYA12_FULL_46_15
GCCATCCTGGATCAGGCCCGAAATCATATTGTCAGAACCGTCAACAGCGAAGTCGTTCTTGCCTATTGGCATATTGGAAAAGAAATTTTTGAAGTGCTTCAAGCGGGCGAGAAACGGACTTCATACGGAGCAAAGCTCCTGGAAGATCTGGCGGAAAAATTATTGAAACGATACGGGAAGGGATTTTCAGCCACAAGCCTGAAATACTTCAGAACTTTCTACCTGGCCTATCCGGAACGGCTTTCAAACATTCGTCACCCACTGGGCGACGAATTGATGGAAACCGGTAAAGGATTCCACCCAAACCTAAGCTGGTCCCATTACCGTGCCCTGATGCGGGTGGAAAATCCTGCGGCCAGACAATTCTATGAAGAAGAAGCTGTGGCGGGTGGTTGGAGCAAACGTCAACTGGAGCGGCAGATTCATTCCCTGTTTTATGAACGGATTCTGGCAAGCAAGGATAAAAAGGGGATGCTGACGGATGCCAGAAAACAAGACGACACAACGCTTACCCCCATTGATGTCCTGAAAGACCCCTATGTCCTGGAATTTTTGAATCTACCCGAGGTGGACAGACTCCACGAATCTGTTCTTGAATCAGCCATTATCAATAATCTCCAGCATTTTCTGCTGGAACTGGGCAGGGGCTTTTCATTCGTAGCCCGCCAGAAACGGATGCGGTTGGACCATGAGGATTTTTACATTGATCTGGTGTTTTACAATTTTCATCTCAAATGCTTTCTTCTGATTGATTTGAAAATCGGAAAACTCACCTATCAGGACATCGGGCAGATGGACGGATATGTCCGGATGTTTGAGGCCCATTATAAGGTTGAGGGCGACAATCCCACCATCGGGCTGGTTCTTTGTTCTGAAAAAAACGAAGCGGTTGCCAGGTACTCGGTCTTAAACGAGAGCAAACAATTGTTTGCAGCCAAATATTTAACCTATCTGCCAAGTGAGGCTGAACTTCAGGAAGAATTGAAACGGGAGCGCAGCTTAATAGAGGAAAGAAAATAAATGACCCATTTATCAGATCAGGATAAGCAATTGCTTGAAGAACTCTGCACCCGGCATGGGGTGAGCATGGAAAAAGTTTTGAAATTGCTGGCAACGGTAAGGGAATACGAAAATTACAAATCGTTTCAGTTTCCAACCGAGATTCATTTTCCTCAGGGGGCTGACGGGAAAAGCATTTTTCTTGTGGGCGGGATGAACGGGGCCGGAAAAACTTCGATCATGGAGGCGGTTAATTTCTGCCTTTACGGAGGGAAAACCAATGACATCTTCAGGAGCGGCTGGTTGTGGTTCAGGACGGTAAACGGGTTGCGGTTCAAAACAAACAGATGTGGCAGGATTTTATCCGCGCGACCATCCCTCCGGGGATTACCCAGTTTTTCTTTTTTGATGGAGAGAAAATACAGGAAATTGCAGCCGACGACCATTCGGAAGTCCGTTTAAAATCCTCTCTGGAGGCCGCTCTTGGCATTCAGTATATCAACCGTCTGTCCAATGATCTTCTTTATTTAAAAAATGAGGAACGAAAAGGATTTGTTGAGATTTCCGATGAGGATTTGGCCTTCAAGCAGATGGAACTTAAAAAAGAAAAAGACAGGTTGGCCCGGAAAAAAAAGAACATGTCGATATCACGACGGAATTGAATCTTTTTAAAGGTCAGCATGAAGAAGCCAAGACAAGATTCCAGGCCATATTCAATGCCGAACCGGAAACCAGGGAATTGATCCGTGAAAAAGAGAAAAAACGGGTTCAGTTGTTCAACCGGCTTGCACAGGTGGAAAACGAGATTAAAGAACTTTGTGAACAATATCTTCCTTTCGGTCTTACCGGCATATTCTTTGACAAAATAAAGGGCCGGATTGATGCGGAACGTGAAACGGTTCAAGGCGAAGCAATTAAAGAACATGCAGCCCTTTTGGCTAAAAGAATTGTCCGGGTGGTGGAAGAACCGGAACCCATTTACAGGGAAACCCTTTCCCGTGACAAAATGATGGAGCTTGAAAACCGGATATTCCGGATATTGAAAGAAGGTACGGCTATTACCGATGTGTCCAAGATTTTGAATTTGTCTGAAAGAGATGCTGCAAAAGTTCTCTATCAGATGGAACAACTTGAAAACAGCGATGTGTTTTTAATTCAGCCGCTCTTAGAAGAAAAAAAGGAACTGGAAACCCTGATCAGGCAGATTGAAGCTACCCTTCAGTCCGGTGCATCCAGTGATATGGAAAAAGAATTGTTCCATCAACTCCAGTCTGAAATGGAAGGATGTACCACACAGATCGGGAGAAAATCCGAACAGCTCAGAATTATTGAGGAAGACATCCTTGGCCTTGAAAAACGGACAACCCAGATTGAAGGCGAAATTGAAAAACTATATGAACGGCATGACATTTCCAAAGAAAAAGCGGGCTCATTAAGGATATCATCATCAATGACAAAACCTATGAGATCAAAATTACAGACCGCAGCGGCCATGAGATAAAAAAATCCGGATTATCAGCCGGGGAAAAGGAAGTATTTGCTGTCTCCCTGCTCTGGGGACTTGCACAGACGAGCCGGTTGTCGCTCCCCATCATTGTGGATACTCCCCTGTCGCGTCTGGACAGTACCCATAGGGATAATATCATCAATCATTATTTTCCCAATGCAGGTGATCAGGTGATCATCCTTTCCACAGATACCGAAATCGACAAAGATTATTACCGGTCGTTAAAGCCTCATCTGAGCGGCGCAGTGAGTCTGAATTTCAATCAGGGGCAGGAATTGACAACTGTCGAAACCGGATATTTCCGAGGAAGACTTCTATTCCAATAAAAGTATCATCAAGGATCATATTGATAACGGGTGTCAATATCTGTCTGAATTATTCGCTGAATGCGGGCGGGATGGCGCCAGGCTTCTGGCCGGTTTGACCGCTCAAGTTGAATTCAGCGGCAGAAAAGAAATGAAGGGCAGGGGATTGGATATTTTTATTGGAAAGACCCTTCTTCAAAAAACAGATGTATTCATGGCATTAAACAATACCAGCATCCATGCGAATTCACACCTTGCCATCATGGGAAAGCCCGGGGTCGGGAAAACCCAGTTCCTTTTGAAGATACTAACCGATATCCGTATTCAGTCGAGTTTCCAGACCAATTTTATATATTTTGATTACAAAGGGGATGTGGTGGACAACGAGCGGTTTTTAAAAGTTGCCAAAGTCCAGCCTTTCCAGTTATTGCAAGGGGGGATATCCCTGCCGGTCAATCCCTTTGTCCTCCCGGCCTATGATGAACAGACCATTAACGTTTCTGCAAGGGAAAAAGCGGAAAGCTTTGCCTCTATCAATTCCAAGCTGGGGGTGGTTCAAAAAGGGGCTTTAACAGAGGCCATACGGGCCGTCTATGCTGCACGACAGGGTTCGGAAGCCCCTTATCCGGATTTTCAGGATGTATTGGAAATCGCCCTTGCCATGTATGAAGAAGATAATAAAAAAGATGACAGCCTGATCGAAGTGCTGAGGGATTTGGCGGATTTTGATCTGTTCTGGAGACATGGTAGTGAAAATCCTCCCATAGACCGGCTGACAACACGAACGCTTTTGATAGATGTTCATGCCATGCCGGTTTTAAAAGAACTGGTGGCATATTTGGTGATAGAACGGATTTATAAGGAAATGGCCTCTTTGCCGGACAGTCCCCCAATGATTTTCAGCAGAAATTTTTTAATTTTCAGGAACTATTAGAGTTCACCTATATTTTTCAATGTGAAGGGGTGTCTGCCAGGTCCATCCAAGATATCTTAGGGTGCACCAGCAAGACAGCCAAAGAGCTTCAAATGGAAATAGCACGCCTGGAGCCCTGGCAGGTGATCAGCAGAAGTTCGGTTAAGACCGAAGAGTTTACTAAATTTACAGCAGAAGCCTTTTATAAGAGCTATTAACGAAATTCATACGACAAATTATAAAAGACAAAATGATGGACTATGAAAAAGAAAATAATGCCTCTTATTGATGAAAAAGGGACCCATGTTACGATAAGAGATTTCATGAATATAGAAGGCATGGGTATTGCTAAAGCTTCGGCACTTGTATCCGCGTTTGAGTTTGTCCGAAGAAGGATTAAACCGGAAGGGTTAAAAATAAAGAAGCCTGCTGATATTCTCCAGTTGATACAACATTACAGCGACCGCACCCAGGAACATTTTCTAAGTATATCAGTATCGTCCACAATCATCCCTCCGGAAATGTTGAGCCCAGCAAGGAAGATCTTTCAATCACCGAGAAAATTAAAGCTTCGGCCCAATTATTAGGCATTAATTTTTTGGATCATATTATTTTTTCAAAAAAAGGATATTATTCTTTCCTGGAAAATAATCAGCTATAGACTATTATGACAACGTCTTGCTGAACTTCACCCAGGCGATGCTGATAAATGTAACGGCAAGGGTGGCCTGGGCTGCGACGGCAGGCCAGAGAACAGCCAGACCCACATCTTTCATGACAATACCGCGCAGGATTTCAAGATACCAGCGCATGGGGTTGAGCCAGGTGGCGTACTGGACAATGTCCGGCATGTTTTTGATGGGGAACATGAACCCGGACAGCATGACACAGGGCATGAGGATCAGAAAACTGGTCAGCATGGCCTGCTGCTGGGTGGAGGCGCTGGCGCTGATAATGAGGGCAACCCCCATATTGCCGAATAAATACAGGCCGGATAAAAGATAGAAAAGAAAAATATTCCCTTTGATCACGATGTCGAATACAAAAAACGCCACAATCAGCATGATGGTCATGGAGATATAGCTTGTGAGCATAAAAGGAATGGTTTTCCCGAGGATGAATTCGAATTTCCGGATGGGTGTGACCATGACCTGTTCAATGGTGCCGATTTCTTTTTCCTTGACAATACTGATGCTGGTCAGAATCAGGCTGAAAATAAAGAGCATGACGGCAATGAGGGAAGGGACAAAATAAAACCGGCTTTCCTGGTTTTCATTGAAAAAGGCACGTTCCACTGTTTCCACCGGGGGTTTCATCTTGGGCATCCCGCTTTTTTGAAGCTGATCCATGAGTTTTTCGTTGGAATAGCCCTGGATAATGCCGGCGGCATAGCCCTGGGCAATGGCTGTGGAATTGCTGTCTGTGCCGTCTGTGAGAACCTGGACAGGGGCTGTGGACCCTGATTTCAGATCTGATTCAAAACCTTGCGGAATATGGATTACGGCCCTGACCCCGGCCCGGTCCAGGAGGTCTTTGATATCTGCTTCGGATTGGAGTGTTTTTATGATCTTAAAATAGCCCCCGCCTGTAAACTCATCAATGAGTTCCCTGGAGGACGGTGTTTTATCCATATCCAGGACTGCCGTCCGGATGTTCATGACATCGGTGGTCAGGGCAAAGGACATGATGACGAGCTGGATGACCGGCATCCCGAAAATAACGGCCCGCATTCTCCTGTCCCTCAGCATCTGTAGAAATTCCTTGATGAGCATTTGTTTGATTCGCTTAATCATGTCTATTCCAGTTTGAATTTTAATTTTTTATTGGCAATGACGATCATGACGGCGGCATAAAGGGTCAGGAGCAGGGCATCGATAAAGAGAATTTCAAGCCCGATGCCTTTGAGATAGATGCCCCTCAGGATGGCGATGAAATACCGGGCAGGGACTATATAGGTGATGGCCTGGATGGGCAGGGGCATGTTTTCAATGGCAAAGACAAAACCGCTCAGGATCAGGGTGGGAAGATAGCCGGACACAATGGCAATCTGGTTGGCCAGGACCTGGGATTTTAATACAATGCTGAGGGTCATGCCCCAGAAAAGGGCGCCGCTCAGAAAAATGGCTGCCGTGGCAAACAAAAGTCCTGCATTCCCGACGATGGGAACCCGGAACAGCCATTTGCCGAGGGTGACGGCAATGGCCACATCAGTCATGCCGATGACAAAATAGGGGATTACTTTGCCGAAGATAAGTTCCGGGCCTTTGAGCGGTGTGCTGATGAGCTGTTCCATGGTCCCGGTTTCCCATTCCCTGGCAATGGTGACGCTGGTCAGCATGGCGGCAATGACCACCATGACAATGGCGATGATGCCGGGGATAATGACATTCTGACTCCTCAGATCCGGGTTATACCAGGACCGGGAGATCATTTCGGCAGGAGGGTCAGGCGGCTTTTTCCCGAGGGCCTGCATCCTTTTGACTGTGACCTGGGAGGAATAGATCATGCCGATGGTGGAGGCATACCCCATGGCCAGCCGGGAAGTGTTGGCATCGCTGCCGTCGGCAAGGATCTGGATCTGTGTGTTTTTGCCGCCTGAAAGCTTTTCGGCAAAGTCGGAAGGCACTACAATGGCGATCATGGCCCTTCCCCTGTCAAGGGCAAGCTGAAGATCCGGGTAGGACTCTGCATACCCCACCATGGAGAAATAGGGGGACCCGCTGAAAAGGTTTATCAGTTCCCGACTCAGGGCGGACCTGGACTGGTCAAAGACCACGGTGGGCACTTTTCTTAAATCAAGGGTCAGGGCATAGCCGAAAAGCATGATGAGAATGACGGGGATGCAAAGGGAAAGATAAAGGCTTCTCCAGTCCCTGAACACATGAAGAAATTCTTTTTTCACTACAGCCAGAAGTCTCTGGATCTTCACCTCATCTCCTTTTCTGCGGCTATGGCCTTGGTGTTTTTATCATCCTGTTCGATGAGGGAGATAAAAACGTCTTCCATTCCTGGCAGGATTTTTTCAATGGAGAAATGAGTCAGGCCCATGTCTTGAAATTTGTATTCAATGATTTTTTTTGTCTCATTTGCATCCGGGGTGACCACGTGGAGGCCGGCACCGAAAAGGGATGCATCCCTTATTCCCGGCAGACGCATGAGTTCCCGGGAAATGGCCTGGGGGCGGTCGCACCGGATATCCAGGATTTCTTCCTGCATGTGTTTGGTTTTAAGTTCCATGGGAGTTCCCATGGCAATCATTCTTCCCCTGTAAATCAGGGCGATACGGTCGCAGTATTCGGCCTCTTCCATATAATGGGTGGTCACAAACACGGTGATGCCCTGGTCAGCCATGGTGTAAATCATATCCCAGAACCTGCGCCGGCTTAAAGGGTCCACCCCGCTGGTAGGCTCATCCAGAAAAATAATGGGCGGTTCATGGAGGATGGCGCAGGCAAGGGCCAGGCGCTGTTTCCATCCGGCGCTTAAAATCCTTGTCATGGATTTGCCGTGATCGATCAGGCCTGCCGTTTCCATGGCCCAGGCTTTTCTTTTTTTCAGGGCAGCCCCTTTGAGTCCATAGATGCCGCCATAAAAATGAATGTTTTCTTCAACTGTGAGATCATCATACAAAGAAAATTTCTGGCTCATATACCCGATATGCTGCTTGATCTGTTCCGCTTTTTTAAAAATGTCAAAGCCTGCGACTTTACCTTTCCCGGAACTGGGGGTTAAAAGTCCGCACAGCATCCGGATGGTCGTGCTTTTTCCAGCGCCATTAGGTCCGAGGAAGCCGAAAATCTCGCCTTTGGGCACATCAAAAGTTAAGGCATCCACAGCCGTAAAGCTGCCGAATACCCGTGAAAGGTTTTCCACGCTGACGGCTGTTCCCAGGATTTTGTTTCCGGGCAGGGCAGCTGTCCCGGGACAGGAATCCAGGGCAGAAGAAAGGTCTTGGGTCTCTTGGCCGGAAAACCGGTCCGGACCCTGATTTTGTCCCATCATGCTGATAATCACATCTTCAAGACCGGCCCTGGTTTCCCGGATTTCATTTATTTGGAAACCGGTTTTAGAGATCAGGTCAAGGGCAATTGCCCGGGTTTTTTCAATATCATCACAGACAATGTGCACGGTGTCGCCGAATGCATTGGCATCAAGACCGGAAAGCCCCTGCCGGAGTACCCGGGTGATTTTTCTAGCGTCAGGGCTTTGCAGGGTCAGAAGTTTTCCCTTCATTAACTGCCTGATCTCATGGGGAGTGCCGGCGGCCATGAGCTTTCCCTTGTCCAGAATCCCGATCCGGTCACAGCGCTCGGCTTCATCCAGGTAAGCCGTGGCCACCAGGATGGATACCCCGCCCTGGACAATTCTGTAAAGGATGCGCCAGAAATCCCTCCGGCTCACCGGGTCCACCCCGTTAGTGGGTTCATCCAGGAGAAGGACATCCGGGGTGTGCACCAGGGCGCAGATGAGCTGGAGCTTCTGTTTCATGCCCCCGGACAGATCCCCTGC
>MGTJ01000154.1:0-5021 GCA_001799395.1 Desulfobacterales bacterium RIFOXYA12_FULL_46_15
TTTCCGGCGGAACCGACAGTACATTTCTCTTAAAGGTGGCAAAAAATGTACTCAAAGAAAAGGTGCTGGCCGTGACTGCCTTGTCTGAAACTGTGCCAAAGCATGAAAAAGCGGACGCCCATACGTTTGCCCGGGCGTTTGATGTCCGGCATGTATGGATTAACAGTGAAGAACTTAAAGACCCTGATTTTATCAAAAATCCAACGGACAAATGTTATATCTGTAAAAAACTCAGGTTCGGTGAACTGGTCAGGATGGCCTGGACAAAAGGGATACCCTGGGTCGTGGACGGTGAGAATGAGGATGACAAAAAAGATTACCGCCCGGGAAGCATTGCCGCCGGGGAATTGGGTGTAAGAAGCCCGCTCAGGGAAGCAGGACTGACAAAAGCCCAGATAAGGTTCATATCAAAAGAATTGAATCTGCCGAGCTGGAACAAGCCGTCCTGTGCCTGTCTGGCTTCCAGAATCCCTTATCATCAAACTATAACCGCCCAAAAACTCAGGCAGGTGGATGAGGCTGAAGCATTCATCAGGACGATTGATCTGTCCCGGCAGGTAAGGGTCCGTCATGAAGGAGATACCGCACGCATTGAGGTCGACATTGAAAATATCCACAAATTTATGGGAACCCATGTACGTAAACAAATCGTCACCAAATTTAAATCTCTGGGATTTAAATTCATAGCCCTTGACCTGGAAGGGTATTCCACTGGAAGCCTGAACCCATCACTTCTTAAAAACCAAGGAGAGTAACGTTATGGATACAAAACATTTATTAAGCCTTCTAGAGCAGGTGCAGGGCGGACAGATGACTACTGATGCAGCCCTGGAGAGGTTAAAAAAACTGCCCTTTGAAAATCTTGGTTTTGCAAGGATTGATCACCATCGCTGTCTCCGTACCGGTGTGCCTGAAGTGATTTATTGCGCAGGCAAGACCATTGAACAGACCCAGGGCATTGTAAAAAATATGGCGCAGTATCATTCCAATATTCTGGCAACCCGTGCAACACAGGAGATGGCCCGGGGAATAAAGGATATAATGGATGACAGTGAATATCATGAAATGGCCCGGATTGTGGTGATCAAGCCCAGACCGGTTGAAAAAAAAGGAAATATCGCTGTTGTAACCGCAGGAACTTCCGATATCCCAGTGGCGGAAGAGGCTGCCATAACGGCAGAAATACTCGGCAACCAGGTAACCCGGATTTACGATGCAGGGGTTGCCGGCATGCACAGGATTCTTAATGTCAGAGAGGACCTTTATCAGGCAAACGTAGCCGTTGTGGTTGCCGGCATGGAAGGTGCTCTGACAAGTGTTGTGGGCGGGCTGGTATCCTGTCCGGTGATCGGCGTACCCACCAGCATTGGGTACGGGGCCAGCTTCGGCGGAGTGGCTGCGCTGCTCTGTATGCTCAACAGTTGCGCTTCCGGTGTCTCTGTAGTCAATATTGACAATGGTTTCGGTGCAGGCTTTCAGGCCGGTCTTATCAACAAGCTTGCAGTAAAAAGGCTTTTGGATGAAGAACGTCATCCTGATGATCTGCATTATGTGACAGGGGCAGCCTGAAAAATTACGGCAACGAAAATGTCTGAGCCTGATGAATGATAATTAAATGAATAGGTGAATAATGAAAATTGCATATTTTGACTGTTTTTCCGGTGCAAGCGGAGATATGATACTGGGATCGCTTCTGGATGCCGGCCTTTGCCTTGAACACCTGAGGGACCAGATAAAAAAACTGGGTCTTTCCCATTATGATATCGGTGTTGAAAAGGTTGTAAAAAAAGGCATCAGCGGCAGCCAGGCCTTGATCACTATAGATCATGACCACCATGACCACCACCGCCACCTCTCTCATATAAGGGATATCATCAATCACAGCACACTGTCTGAGCCTGTCAAAGAAAAAAGCAAGGCGATATTTCAGCGTCTGGCAGAAGCCGAGGCAAGGGTACACCAAAGTGAAGTGGAACATGTCCATTTTCATGAGGTCGGGTCAATGGATGCCATCATTGATGTGGTTGGAGCGGTTATCGGTTTTAATGCCCTGGGCATTGAAAAAATAGTCTGCTCTCCTCTCCACGTCGGATGCGGGACTGTTGAATGTGCCCACGGAATATTACCCGTACCGGCACCGGCTACAGCTGAACTTATCAAAGGCAGACCGGTTTATTCAACCGGGGTTGTCGGCGAGCTTCTGACACCCACAGGTGCTGCCATTCTCACCACCCTTTCTTCAGAATTCGGTGCCATGCCGCCCATGGTCGTTAAATCCATCGGGTATGGTGCCGGTACTTTAGAGCCAAAAATCCCCAACCTGCTCAGGGTGGTCATTGGAGACACCGAAGATGAAACAACGGATTATAAAACCGAACAGGCTGCCGTACTGGAAACCAATATCGATGATATGAACCCGCAGATATATGATTACCTGATTCAAAAAATACTTAACATGGGGGCAATGGATGTTTTTCTCACCTGTGTTCAAATGAAGAAAAACAGGCCCGGCACATTGCTGACACTTGTATGCTCCCTGGATAAAGTAAAAATTTTTTCAGACCTGCTTTTAAAAGAAACCACCACCATCGGTCTGAGATGGCGGGTTGAAAACCGGTTAAAGGCACACAGAAAAATAGAAACACTTGAAACCCAATACGGGCCTGTCCGGATAAAAATAGCCCGAAGTTCCGGAGAGGTTATCAATATTTCACCTGAATATGATGATTGCAAAAAGCTTGCTCTTGAAAATGAGGTTTCCCTTAAATCTGTGATTGATAATGTTAAATCAGATATTATGAACATTTACGGGGAAAGATAAATTGTAATATAATCTTAAATTATGGAGGGTTTATCAAATGGACAAAATTTTAAGAATTAATGTAGGTGCCAAAGGCGGGCCAAATGCTCTTGAAGAAGGATTAGGGGAATATGCCGGTCTTGGGGGCAGGGGGATGACTTCCGGTATTATTTCAAAAGAAGTTCCGCCGCTTTGCCACCCCTTAGGAGAGGATAACAAACTGGTGATCGCACCCGGAATGCTGAGCGGAAGCGCTGCTGCCATGTCGGGAAGAATATCGGTGGGATGTAAAAGTCCGCTGACAGGCGGAATAAAAGAAGCCAATTCAGGCGGACAGGGTGCCCAGGTTCTGGCACGGCTCGGTTATGCAGCCATCGTTCTGGAGGGAAAGCCGGCCGACGATACACTTTACAAGGTATTGATCAACAAGGACGGTGTTACCATAGCGCCGGACAACAGCCTTAGGATGCTGGGTAATTATGACACTGTTAAGAAAATGAAAGATGCCTATGGTGATAAAGTCTCTTGTATTTCCATTGGCCAGGCCGGTGAAATGAAGCTGAGCGCAGCCACTGTTGCATTTACGGACATGGAACAGAGGCCCACCCGTCATGCGGGCCGGGGAGGCGTTGGTGCCGTGATGGGCTCCAAGGGCATCAAAGTTATCGTTCTTGATGATACAGGCATGGGAGTACGGAAACCGAAAAATCCTGAAGCGTTCAAGGCAGCAAACAAAGAATTTGTAGCCGGACTCAAAAAACATCCTGTAACCGGTGAAGGACTCCCTGCCTTTGGAACCAACGTTCTTACCAATGTACTCAATGAGGCCGGCGGATATCCCACAAGAAATTTCAGTACAGGCAGGTTTAACGGATCCACTAAAATTGCCGGCGAAGCCATGGCGCAGATTGAAACGGCCAGGGGCGGGTCTGCCACACACGGCTGCCACAGGGGTTGTGTGATCCAGTGTTCAGGGACTTACAATGACAAGGACGGCAATTTTCTTACCAAACAGCCTGAATACGAGACTGTCTGGGCACATGGCGGTAACTGCTGTATTGACGACCTGGATACCATTGCCATGCTTGACCGGCTTGACGATGATTTCGGGATAGATACCATTGAAATGGGTACCGCCATTGCCGTGGCCATGGACGCCGGAATTGCCGAATTCGGTGATGGCGAAGCTGCCATCAACCTGGTTAAAGAGGTCGGAAAAGGAACACCCCTTGGAAGAATCCTCGGCAACGGCGCAAAGGTTGCAGGACAGGTATTTGGTGTCGAAAGGGTTCCAGTGGTCAAAGGTCAGGCCATGCCTGCCTATGATCCCAGGGCTGTCCAGGGAATCGGCGTCACCTATGCCACCACCACAATGGGTGCTGACCATACCGCGGGTTACTCGGTAACAGCCAATATTCTCGGGGTCGGCGGCAGTGTTAATGCTCTCAAACCCGAGGGACAGATAGAGCTTTCCAGAAACCTCCAGATCGCTACGGCAGCTATCGATGCAACCGGCATGTGCCTGTTTATCGCTTTTGCCATTCTTGACCAGCCTGAGACATTCCAGGCTCTCCTTGATGTTATTAACGGTTTTCACGGTCTCAGTCTCACCGGTGATGATGTGACTGAACTTGGAAAATCCATTCTCACAAAAGAAAGAGACTTTAATACCCGGGCAGGTTTTACAAATAAAGATGACCGGCTGCCGGAATATTTTAAAAATGAGAAACTAGCTCCCCATGGCGTCACCTTTGCAGTGAAGGATGAGGAACTGGACCAGGTTTTTAACTGGTAGTCCTTTTGATGCCTGAAAATTGATCTTATCGATTTAAAACCCGGATAGGGAGTTCTTAACAGGGCTCCCTATCTTTTACCTTGACTATCCTGCGTGTGTCAGGTTTAAATTAAAACCATAAAAACAATATTTCGTTTTTTAACTCAACCATCCTGTATCATTAGGAGGTACAATGAGTGAACAGACCCCTTCAACGATCTCTTTTATAATGGATGAAAATACAATTTCCATTTTTTCCATTATTCTTCAACAGGGTTTCAAGGTTAATGCCAGGGTCGGCTGCAGTCTCAAGAGCATGCTTTGTGATCAGTTCGGTGTAGACCCTGAATATTTGTCGGATAGAATCCAAACCATTTTTCTTGACGGGAGGCCGGTGGATGATGTTGAGTCCACCATCATCATTGACGGTGCCACACTGGCATTGTC
>MGTJ01000154.1:5062-8080 GCA_001799395.1 Desulfobacterales bacterium RIFOXYA12_FULL_46_15
GAGGCCCTTTATCAGTATTCAGAAGTTCCATCACCCACAGGGGTGAAGAGGGAAAATCTAAAATTCCTGCTGAAGGAATGATAACCTTAAAATTCTTTAACCTGCTTGTCTCGGAAATGGGGCCGGCCTTCCTTGAAAGAGGCATATGGGTGGAAAACGATATAATCAAAAATTTTATTGAGGGGAAAAAAGCAGACTGGGAAACTGTTTTCAAATCATTAAGAGTTGACGGACGGGACATCGGGCCGGATGAATTCAGCCTCTTGAAGTGGAATAAAGGTCAAAAGCTTATTCAGGTTACCGTTCAGATAGAAAAATAAATTTTTTTCAAATACCGGTTTGTAGAAAGGAGAGTATGTTTAAAGCAGCGACAATAGCATCTAAAGAAGCATATTCGTATGATATGGGAATAAGACTGGGAGAAGCCCTGATTGAAAAACTGGGACAACTGCCCGGTGGCTGCTGGCTTTTTTGTGCGCCGGGTAACGGGTTAAAAGAACTGATCAATGGAATAGGAGATGCCGCCGCCACCCAGAATCTGATTGGGTGCACAGGTGCTGCAGAGCTTTCAAGTGCAGGATTCAGCACCAGATCAGCGGTTCTTGGAGGAATAGCCTCGGATCAGATCGAATTTGAAGTCGTTTCTGTTAAAAATATCGGTCAGGACAGTGAGCAAGCAGGAAAAAAACTTGCCGGTTTGTTTTCCTCCAGGGTCCGTAATATCCAGCTTTTTTCAGATGGGATTACCGGAAACGGATGTGCACTTCTACGAGGCATCAACTCAATAATGGAAGAACAAATTCCCATTACAGGAGGAACAGCCGGAGACAGCGGTGGGTTTAATAAATCATGGCAGTTTGCAGGGAAAAAACTTCTTTCCGATGCGGCTGTGGCCATCGGGTTCAAAGGGGAGTTCAGAGTGGGCACAGGTGTACAGAGCGGCTGGTCTCCCGTAGGCTTACCCAAAAAAGTGACCCGGTCTTCAGGTAACAAACTCTTTGAATTAAACAATGAACCTGCATTAAACGTATTTAAACGGTTTTTAGGCAAACATGCGGAAAAACTTCCGGCCGTCGGAGTGGAATATCCCCTGGGATTCTATAGCAGCTGTGGTAGCGGGGACAAAGATGATCATTTCCTGCTCCGTGCCACTATGGCTGTCAACCATGAAGAAGGCTCCATAATATTTGCCGGTGATGTTCCCGAAGGAACAATGGTTCACCTGACCTGTGGGGATAAGACATCTATCCTTGAAGCCACAAAAAAAGCAATCCGGCTTGCCGTTGATGAACTGGAAGGTGTCAAACCGGCAATAGCATTCTTTTTTTCCTGTATGGCCAGAAAAACAGTTCTCGGTCAGCGGACAAAAGAAGAATTCGGACAGGTCAATATGGAGCTTGGAAAGAATATACCCATATTGGGGTTCTATTCATTTGGTGAATATTGCCGGGTAAAATCGGGAGGCCCCTGTTATTTCCATAATGAATCGGCCACGATATCGGTTATCGGGATATGAATGATGCAAAATAACCGGTCCCAGGACAAAAAAATTGCCGAACTGGAAGAGCTGCTGGAGATTTCAGAGCGCAAGGCAGACATCCTGACAAATCTGCTCAAAGAAGCAAGTGCAGAATATGAACAGACCCTTGAAAAGATTAGAATATCGGAAGCAAACTTCCGTGCTGTCTTTGAATATGCACCTGAAGCGATCTACATCGTTGAAACAGATACCCGAAAATTTCTCGAATGCAATCCTTTCATGCTGACCTGGCTCGGATACACCCGTGATGAATTATTGTCCATGCGGGTAGAACAGATACTTGAATCCGGTGACGGAGAAAGCATACAAAAAAATATTGAAAAAATTATGAGCGATGGATTCATCCATATCCAGGCACGGCGGTTTAAAAAAAAAGACGGTTCCACTGTGGAAGCCGAAGTGACCGGGACCCTCCTGGATTATCAGGGAAGAAGTTGTTCGGCTGCTCTGGTCCGGGATATCACCCAACGGAAAAAAATAGAAGAACTTGGCAGATATAAGGAGCTTTTTGAAAATGTCAGTGATCCGGTCTTTATCAATGATGCCCAGGGCAGATTTCTGGAGGTGAATGATGTCGCCTGTGAATTCTTCGGGTACACACGGGACCAGTTATTGAAAATGAGCCTGAGAGATCTGACCTCGCCTGGACATCTCTCTGAACTGACCAAGATGAAAAATAAAAAAATAAGCAAAGGAGAGACCATCCAGTTTGAACTAAATCTGTTGACCAGGGATGGCCTTACAATCCCATTTGAATTCCAGGGCAGATTAATCATCCACAAAAAGAATTCCGCTTTTTTAAGTGTTGCCCGTAATTTAAGTTTCCGCAAAGAGCTTCAGAGAACACTGATCAGGACGGAACGGTTTTCTGCAGTCGGAGAGATGGCAAGCGGCGTGGCCCATAATTTCAATAACCTTCTTCAAATGATAATGGCCGGTGCTGAAGTTGCCAAGTCCAAACTTTTATCCGGCAAAATAAGGGATTGCGATGAAGCCATCAGGATCATTGTCAACGCTTCTCACCGCGGTGCAGATGTCGTAAGAAGAATCAAGGATTTCACCCATGCTGGAAAAAATAATATTGAGTCTGGTACCGTATTTGACCTTAATGCATTGGTTTCGGAATCTGTGGAGCTTACCAGGCCATTGTGGAAACACCCCTCTATCCCCCGCAAATATCAGCTCAAGGTGATAAAAGGACCGAATTGTTTTGTAAAGGGAATATCATCCGAAATTTACGAGGTTCTGGTCAACCTGATCAAAAATGGTCTTGAAGCCATGCACCAGGGCGGCACCCTGATAATTTCCACGTACACCCTGGATGAAGCGGTGCACCTGGCTATTTCCGATACCGGCTGTGGCATACCTGAAGAACACGTTCAGCGGATATTCGAGCCTTTCTTCACAACCAAAGGTTCCCAGAGCAGCGGCCTGGGTCTCTCATCCTGCTATGGTATCATAAAAAAATTCCAGGGCGA
>MGTJ01000155.1 GCA_001799395.1 Desulfobacterales bacterium RIFOXYA12_FULL_46_15
AACCGGTTCCGGCAGACCTGGGTCATGCCCGGCCGGGCTTCAGAAGGATTCCCGCTTGTCCGTAACCAGCCGGCTCATTCCTTTTATGATATGATTCCTGACCGTGTCCACATGGAATTTCAAGGATGCTTCCAGTCTGGCTTGATCCCGGTTTTTCATGCTTTCGAGAATATTTACATGCTCGGCCAGGGAAGTACCGGTCATGCTCATATAAAAAAGGTTCTGGCTGTAACGCAGCAATAATATGTCAAAAAGCTCCTGGAGCATTTTGACCTGGATATGGCATTCGGAAAGGGAGGCCAGGGTCATGTGGAATTTCATGTCCGTCATGATCCGCTTATAATAATTATCCTCCACGACGGCAGCCCTGTAATTGTCAAGAGCTGTCTCCAGCAGGCTGATCCCCTTGTCGTCCAGGTTCCGGATGATGCCCGGGACCAGGGATACTTCTAAAAGCAGTCTTGTATCATAGACTTCCCTGATTTCCTTGACACTGACCTCATTGATATAATACCCCTTGTTGGATTCATGCCGGACGATGTTGATGAATTCCAGCCATTTCAACGCCTGGATCACCGGGGTCATGCTGACCCCGATCTTTGTGGCAAGGTCTTTATATTTAATCTTCTGACCCGGCAGGATTTCATTATAGAACAACATCTGCCGGATCGCTGTATAAGCTTTCCAGGTGAAATCGGATTTTTCACTGTCTGCGTTCGTGTCTGTCGGTGCCATGGGGTTCCTTTATAATTTTTGGAATGATTATTATTCGAAAACCGGAAAAATGGCAAGGTTTATCCTGTCCTCCGGATATTTGCCATAAGAATCATATAAAAAATATTTTTTGCTTGACAGCCGGTATTTGTTTGTGATTATTGATTTAATAAATTATTTGATTAAATAATTTATTAAATAATTTTTTTATCAGGAGAATTAATGTGATTGGTGCCGAAGTCATTATCGAGATGTTCAAAAATTACCAGGTCAAGGTCTTGTTCGGTGTCCCCGGGGATACCAGTATCCGCTTGTATGAAGCGCTCCGGAAGAGCGGGTCCGCTCTTACCCATATCCTGGCCAGGGATGAAAGATCTGCGGCATTTATGGCAGATGCCTATGCCCGCCTCAGCCACAAACCCGGGGTCTGTGAATTTCCTTCCGGGGCAGGCGCTCTTTACGGCGTTCCGGGTGTGGCAGAAGCCAATGCATCCTCCATCCCCCTGATTGCCATAACCTCGGATATCCCGCTTTCAGGGGAAGGCAGGCAGACCATTACTGAGCTTGATACCCGGAAACTGTATGAATCCATCACCAAATGGGCCTATATTATAAAGGATGTATCCAGAATCCCGGATGTGATGCGCAGAGCTTTCAGGATTGCCACCACCGGCCGGCCGGGTGCCGTTCATCTGGCTTTTCCGAAAGAAGCCCTGTATGATGAATTTCCGGCTAAACCTGCGGATATCTATGCAGATATGAATTGCTGCACCTATCCGGCCTTCAGGACAAGGGGTGCCAGGGTCGAACTGGAATCCCTGGCCGCCCATATCCTGGAAGCCCGGAACCTGGTGATTGTTGCGGGCGGCGGAGTCAACCACTCCCAGGCCGGCAATGCCGTCCGAAAGGTTGCCGAATGGATGAAAGCCCCGGTGGTTTCCACCATTTCAGGTCAGGGCATCATACCGGACGATCATCCCCTGGCTCTCGGCGTCATCGGTGATAACGGGTTCCACCCCCATGCCCACCTGGCCGTGGAAGAAGCCGACCTGCTTTTGTACATCGGCTGTAAAACAGGATCAGTGTCCACCATCAACTGGTCTATGCCTTCTGAAAAACCGGGGCGGAAAATTATCCAGATCGACCTGAACCCGGAAATGCTGGGAAATAATTTCAAAAATGTCCTGAGCGTGGCCGGGGATGCGAGACTGGTAGTGGAAGACCTGCTTATCCTGTTAAAAGGGAAAACGCCTGAAAGAGAAACCTCGGCCTGGCTGAACGGGCTGAATGAACAGCGGAAAGCCTTTTGGCAGGATGCCGAAGATAAATTCCATACAGATGCGGTTCCCTTGAAACCCTGCCGTATCATTGCAGAACTGAACCGCCACCTGAATGAAACCGCTGTTGTCATTTCAGATGCAGGCACACCCACCCCCTATATCACCCGGTACCTGAAACTTGCTGCCGGAAATTCCCGGTTTATCATCCCCCGGGCCTACGGCGGACTGGGGTATGCCATACCGGCAGTGGTCGGGGCCTATCATGCCAGGCCGGAAGCGAGGCTGGTAGGACTTTTCGGGGACGGGTCCCTGGGCATGTCGGCCGGAGAGCTGGAAACCGTCTCCCGGCTGGGAATCCCAGCCATCCTGATCCATTTTAACAATGGGACTTTTGGCTGGATCAAGGCGCTTCAGAAACTGCACTGCAATGAAAAATATTTCTCAGTGGATTTTAATGCCAATGATCCGGTCATGGTTGCCCGGGGTTTTGGTATGAAAGCAATTTCCATCCATACCGCCAAAGAGCTGGAACAGGGGTTGGAAGAAGCATTTTCTTTTGCCGGCCCCGTTTTTCTGGATATAAAAAGTGAACCCGAGTCTGAGGATCTTCCCCCGGTTTATTCCTGGATGAGAACCCTGGCTCGGGAAAAATAGCTGTATACAATAACAGTATGAAAGAAAGGAGAAGAAAATGAACAGATTCACAAAGTGTTTGCTGGTCCTTGTTATGGCCCTATTTTTAGGTTTTCCCGCTATCGGAACCTCGGAAGAAGTAAAGCTTACAAATCCGGCAACGTTGAGCTGGGTAGCCGGAGGAGTGGGCGGAGGCTGGTATGTGCAGGCCGGCGGTATTGCAGCAATGATTTCGGAAAAGGAGCCCAAGCTGATCCTCAAGGTGATACCGGGCGGGGGCCTGGTCAACCCGGTCCGGATATCCAACGGCACGGAGGACATAGGCTGGGGAATAACATTTGTGGATAAAATGGCCTACAGCGGTATGGAGCCGCTGTTTGAAAAACCAAACCCCAACGTAAGATCGCTGGGGGGTATCTTTGGCACCTATTATGTCCATATCATGGCTGCCCAGGATCAAGGCATTCAAAGCCTGTCTGACATAGAGGACAAAATCAAGGCAGGGAAGGCCATTAAAATAGCCATACCCATGAAAGGAACGTCAGACCTCCCGCTTATAGAAAATATTCTGCAATCAAACAACATATTCGAAACCGAAATCAAAAAGGCTGGGGGCAAGGTTTTCCAGGCCAATTATGCAGATATGGTAAACCTTTATCAAGACCGGCATGTTGATATTATTGCTACACACCTTGCATTACCTGCTTCCGCCATCACAGAAATGCGGGTCAGCCGTCCCGGTAAGCTCCTGAACATTCCCGACCAATGCATTGATTCTTTGTCCAAAACCCTTGGCACCCTGCCGAAATCCTCTGAAATGCATATCATTCCCAAGGGGACATACAAGGACCAAAGCGATGATGTTTCAACGGTTACCAGCACTGGTGAACTTTTGGTCGGCAGCCATGTAAAAGACGAAGTCGCCTATACCATTACTAAAATCCTTTGCCAGAATATTGAGGAATTATACAAAATCAATAATGCCAATAAGACATTCATTCCTGAAAAGGGATGGGTCAACGTAGCTGTCCCGCTTCACCCGGGTGCTGAAAAATACTATAAAGAAGCCGGATATATGAAATAATTATCTCTCCCCAGGTCCGGGTTTGAAGCCTGGAAACTCGCCCGGACCATCTACAATTTTTTAACTTTCATTACCAAAGGAAACCCAGATGCGAGAATTATCAGGTTTAAAAGGAATAGCCATCGGCATATGGCTGACCATAGTATCCATATTTACTATCTACACCGCCACGTTCGGCGTGATGCAGCCAAGATTGCAAAGAGGGATTCATCTGTTGTTCCTGCTTCCCATGGCGTTCATACTCTTTCCGGCAAGCAAACGGCTCAAAGAGAAAAGTATTCCCTTTTACGATTGGATATTGGCTTTTCTGGCACTTCTCCCACCTCTATACATAATTCTTTGCAATGATGTTTTAAGCAAGCGGCTGGAGTTTGTAGACAGTCTGTCAACACCTGAAATGATTTTAGGGGCTCTGAATATCCTGCTGCTGCTGGAAGCGATAAGAAGAGCGGTAGTCCCTGCCATGGCCATTCTTATTCTTGCCTTTATCGGCTATACATATATTGGCCCCTATCTCAGCGGCGTTTTTTTCTGCAAACCCCTGCCCTTATCAAGACTCATTGAAATGCTGTATCTGTTTACCGACACCGGAATCTACGGAGGAATTACAGGCATTTCCGCTACTTTTGTGGCTCTTTTCGTTATTTTTGGTGCCTTTATGGAATTTACCGAAACAGGAAAATTTTTTACCGATCTGGCCTGCCGGATGACCGGGAAGAGCAAAGGCGGACCGGCCAAAGTTGCGGTCATCAGCAGTGCATTCTTCGGGTCCATCAGCGGTGTTGCGGCGGCAAACGTTTATGCCACCGGCACATTCACCATTCCCATGATGAAAAAACTGGGGTTCAGGCCACAGTTCGCCGGAGCAGTAGAAGCCGTCGCTTCCAGCGGCGGGCAGTATATGCCGCCCATCATGGGTGCAGGTGCATTTGTGATGTCAGAAATAACCGGAATACCCTATCTTCAAATCTGCATTGCCGCGGCTTTGCCGGCCCTGCTGTATTATACCAGCCTGGTCATGAGGGTTCATTTTGTCGCCCTCAAAGATAACCTGCAAGGAATGAAGGAAGAAGACATGGCTGTACCTCTCCATGTGATTTTAAGAGATAGCTATCTGTTGATTCCCATAATTTTCATGATGGTCATGCTGATCTCGGGTTATTCGGTTTTCATTGCAGCGATGGTTTCGATTGTTTCCTCTTTTGTGATCAGCTTTTTTAAGAAAAAGACTGCCATGACTCCTCGAAAACTGTATGAAGCTTTAAGCTCCTCCGGCGAAAAAATGGTAATGATTGCCATGGCCTGTGCAGGTGCCGGAATGGTTGTGGCCATAGTAACCCATACCGGTCTGGCCCTGGGTATCGCAACCGTCATCACCAACTGGTCCGGCGGATTTTTATTGCCTGCTCTACTTTTGATCATGATCACTGCTTTAATCCTTGGCATGGGGATGCCCTGCACCCCGGCCTATATTATTGCCGTTACTATCGGAGGGCCGGCCCTGATGGCCCTGGGAATCCATCCGCTTGCTTCCAATCTGTTTGTTTTTTATTTTGCAATCCTGGCCGAAGTCACTCCCCCGGTCTGCATCCCGGCCTATTGTGCAGCCTCAATTGCAGGTTCAGATCCGCTTGCAACAGGATTTGAAGCTTTTAAAATGGCCATTATTGCATTCTGCATACCCATCCTCTTTGTTTACAATGACAGCCTTCTTTTAAAAGGAAGCCTGATCGGGACCATTGCGGTGGTTGAAGTTTTGCTGATTGTAATGGCACTTTTTTCCGCGGCGATCTCCGGGTATTGCATAAAAAATTTGAACCCTTTTTGGAGAATTCTCATGGGTCTTACCGGTATCGGGGGTTTGATCCTGTGCGCGCATGGGAGTTTATTAAACAGCTTCACAGTCTTGATAGCCGTGTCAGTCATAATGCTGACGGGTTTCATGTGGTTCTTTCGCGAAAGCCGGAAATTGTACCAGTTGGAAATTTCCCATCCGGGTTGATCCAGCACAGCAGCAGGAATACTCATTATGAATCTGAATTGTTATAATATTGTTATTATCGGGGGGGGCGTCATCGGGACATCCATTGCATATCACCTCACAAAGCATGGATGCCGGCCGGTTGTCATTGAATCCGGCGATCTTGCATCGGGCAGCTCCGGAGCCTGTGACGGCCTTGTTTTCATGCAGTCCAAAAAGCCGGGCATCCATCTTTCCCTTGCCATGGAAAGCCTGAAGCGGTTTAAATCCCTGCAACAGGAATTGCCCATGGACATTGAATTCAGGCAGACCGGGGGCAGGGTTCTCATTCAGACTCCTGAAGAATACCGGGCCATGAAAAAATTTGTCTGCGAACAGAAGGAAACCGGCCTGGATGTCTGCCTGATGGACAGGGAAAAAACCCTGGAAGCCGAACCTTTTTTATCCCCGGAAATTTACGGGTCCACCTACTCTCCCCTGGATGCCCAGGTCAACCCGATCAACCTGACCCTGGGTTTTGCACTGGCAGCCAAAAAAAATCATGCCGGGATCATTACCCAGACAAAGGTACTGGGCATCCTTACCCATAATAACCGCGTAACAGGAGTTTCCACTACAAAAGGCGATATAAAGGCAGATCTGGTGGTCAATGCCGCAGGCTCCATGGCCGGGCTGGTTTCGGAAATGGCAGGCCTTTGCATTCCCATCCGCCCGCGGCGGGGGCAGATTGTGGTTACCCAGTCCGCCTCCCGGGTGATTTCGTCCTGCCTGATTTCAGCCCAATATATTGCTGCAAAATTTGATCCTTCACTGGCCGGCCAGGCAGGAGAAGGCATTTCAGTTGAACAGGCCTGCAACGGAAACCTGCTTTTAGGTTCCACCCGGGAGTTTGAAGGATTCAGGAAAGAAAATACCCTGGCCGGAATCCGCAGGATCATTTCACAGACGACGGCCATCCTGCCTGTACTGAAAACCCTCCAGGTCATCCGGACGTTTGCGGGCCTAAGGCCCTATACCCCGGATGGCCTCCCTGTTCTGGGGCCGGTCCGCTCCCTGGAAGGATTTTTCATGGCAGCCGGCCATGAAGGCGACGGTATTGCCCTGTCCCCGATTACAGGGGAACTCATGGCAGATATGATCCTGGGCCTGAAGACACCCATCCCCCTGGATGCATTTTCACCGGAAAGATTTGAGGCAAAAGGAGGGCTGGCCCATGACTGATATAAAAACGGATTTAAGGATTGCCCTTGTCAAGCGGGGCAGGAAAATCACTCTTATGGTGGACGGCAGGCCATGCCCTGCCTATGAAGGGGAAACCGTGCATGCCGTATTAGCGGCGGCCGGCATCCGCACCTTAAGGACTACCCGGAAGACCGGTGAACCCCGGGGAATTTTCTGCGGCATGGGGATCTGTTATGACTGCCTGGTCACTATCAACGATATCCCTGACCAGCGGGCCTGCATGACCCTGGCACAAGACGGCATGCAGGTGGAAACCAGGGAAAGGAGACAGCCATGAAACCCGGATATCATGTCATTATCGTAGGCTCAGGAGTTGCAGGCATAGCGGCTGCTGATACCCTGGCAGGCCATGGCCTCGATATTCTGATCATTGACGAAAACCCTTATGCCGGGGGCCAGATGCTCAGGGAAACCTGCCGGCTCAGCCATGGTTTCTGGAAATTCAATCCCGGTCTCCTGAGATCAAAGGGGTTTACCCTGGCCCGAAAGATTACCCGGAACCTGAAGCAGATCGACCTTCCGAAAGGGGTGGACTGTATTCACCAGGCCCAGGTTCTGGGTGTTTTCCCGGACCAGGGTCTTTTGGGCCACAGACTGCTGGTCCATACCCAGGCGAGCCTGTCCCCGAAGGGCACGGATCACGGACAAGTTCTGGAAGTCAAGGCTGAATACCTGGTATTCGCCACCGGGGCCCGGGAGCGCTATCTGCCCTTCAAGGGCTGGACCCTGCCCGGAGTCATGTCCCTGGGCGGTGCCCAGATCCTGATGAAAAGTTCCGGTATCCTGCCGGCCCGGAACACCCTGATTGCCGGGACCAGCCCGCTCCAGATGGCGCTGGCTGCGGATATCCTGAAAAATAAAGGGTCTGTGACCGCCATCCTGGATGAAAACCGCCTGGCAAGAAAGATCCGCCTGCTGCCCCTTCTCGGGAACCAGTGGCCAAGGGCCGGGGAAGGTGCCGTGCAGATGCTTGGCCTGATCCTCGGGCAGGTCCGGTTCCGCCAGGGAGTAAGGGTGGCGGAGGCAAGGGGCAAAGAAGGGCTTGAAACCGTTGTGACAGCAGAACTCGACAGAACAGGGAAAATCCTGCCCGAAACCGAAAAGATCTATCCGGCTAAGGCACTGGCCATTGGGTATGGGTTTTGCGCCAATATCGAG
>MGTJ01000156.1 GCA_001799395.1 Desulfobacterales bacterium RIFOXYA12_FULL_46_15
GGAGTTGACAAGAAGAACCAGGCCGATGAGGGCATCCGGATCTGTCTTGAAACCATTGAGGAACTCAAAGAACTCAAGGGTGTCAGAGGAGTCCACATCATGGCCATTGAATGGGAAGACGCTGTCGGAAAAATTGTCAAACAGGCTGGGTTGAAATAAAAGGAAAAGGTGTAACGTTATGCCTCAGAAATATACGATTCACACAAAGCCTGCGCCGCCGAAATTCTATCCCGTGGGAAAATATGCCACCATCGAATTCAGGGAAAACTGCGCTGGAAGTTGCAAAGAATGTGTAAAGAAAAAATGTGTCTATGATATTTTTAAAAAAAATTATCTTCACATGAGTCAAATGGAGGAGCCGGAATATCTCTATACCTGCAATTCATGTTTCCGTTGCATCCAGGAATGCACAAAAGGGATTTTTTCCAGGGTCATCAACCCGGAATACAGAGGAATAGGGGATGAATACTATACGCCCGATGTCATCAACCGGACTTGGTACCAGGCCCATACCGGGAGCATTCCCGTGTCCGGGGCCGGATACAGAGGCCCTTTTGCAGGCAAAGGGTTTGATTCCATGTGGACGGACATGTCGGAAATCGTCCGGCCTACCCGGGACGGCATCCATGGAAGGGAATATATCAATACCTGTATCGAGCTGTCCAGGCGGCCCGAAAGGCTTGCCTTTCATGAAGACGGGTCCCTGGCCGTAGCGGTAGGTCCTATTCTTGAAATCCCTTTGCCCATCCTTTTTGAGAAGCCGAAATTCGGGGTATTGAGCCAAAAGGTCCTGGTTTCCATGCTCCAGGCCGCTCAGACCATCGGAACAAAAATGTTCATGGATGCGGACGATATCGATGAAACCCTTGAGTCTTTTGGAACGGTCATTATCCCGAATGTCAAAAAAGACAATTTTCACAAATTTGCCGATCTCTTAAAGCGGTCGGACATGGTGGAAATCGACTATGAGCCGGGCATTGAACATGTCCTGGAAAAATTGAAAGCCATCAATGGGAATCTGGCCATCAGTGTGGGGCTGCCCCTGAGTGCGGCTCTAAATTATGCAGAGATCGGTGTCGAGCTTTCAAAAACCGTCATGGATACCCTTCATGTCAAGGCAGATTACAACGGCAGGGAATTCAATTCTCAAAACCCGAGATTTATCAAGGATATGCTCAGGGACATCCATATTGCCATGGTCAAGGCCGGGACGAGACGGCAGATCAATATCCTGGCCTCGGGCGGGGTCAGCATGGCCGAGCATGTGAATAAAACCATCATCTGCGGGGCTGACGGCGTGGTCATTGACCGGCCCCTGCTGCTGGCTATGGAATGCCGCCTCTGCAACCGCTGCCGGAACGAATTGTCCTGCCCGGTTAAACTGGGAGACATTGACCCGGAATACGGCAGCAACCGGATCATCAATCTCATGGGCGCCTGGCGAAACCAGATGCTGGAGATGCTGGGCGCCATGGGAATGAGGGAGGCAAGACGCCTCCGCGGCGAAGTCGGCCGGTCCATGTGGTTTGAGGATCTTGAAAAAGAAAGCTTTGCACCGATTTTCGGTGAACGTAAAATTTCCCTGGATGTAGGATAAATGGTGTAGGATAAATTATGAAAGAAAAAATAAATCTCTTGCCTGAAACAAAACCGACTCCTTCCCGGTTTAGAAACACCATCGGCAAATATATCATCAAACGCAATTCAAGCTGTATCTCCTGCGGGAAATGTGCAGCACTCTGCCCCCACGGGGTCCATATCAAACCGGACAACCATATTGCCCCTTTCAGACCGGTGGAACATAAATGCATCGGGTTTGACTGTAAAGACACGGATCACTACTGTATAGACCACTGCCCGGAAGAGGCCCTGACCCTGAAGGAGAATCCGCTTCTCGAAACCATGGGGGATTACCGCTGGACCCCGGAAATGCTTCTCGGGCATTTTGCCATGGCCGAGACCGGCTCTGCCCCCCATGTGGATCTGGAATACAATCTGGGCAATTCCGGCGGCGGGTTTGACAAAATGCGGTTTAAAAAGCCTGACGCCGGCCTGGCTATTGATCTCTCCGATGAAGACATGGACACCAGCATTGATCTCAACAAAACCGGGGATGGAAGACCCGAAAAAACCATTTCCATTCCCTGCTATGGCGGAGGGATGTCCTACGGATCAACGGCCCTGTCCGTGATCGTGGGACGGGCAAGGGCGGCCAAACGGCTCAATTCCCTGACTTGCACCGGCGAAGGCGGATATCCGCCGGAGTTTCTGCCATATAAGGACCATGTCATCACCCAGGTGGCCACCGGTCTTTTTGGTGTCAGGGAAGAAACCATCCAGAACTGCCCGGTCATGGAATTTAAATATGCCCAGGGTGCAAAACCAGGCCTTGGCGGCCATCTTCTCGGGGAAAAAGTCACCGAGGCCGTGGCAAAAATGAGGGAAACCGTTGTGGGCAGACCCCTTTTCTCTCCCTTTCCCTTTCATTCGGTTTATTCTGTGGAAGACCATAAAAAGCATGTGGACTGGATGAAGGAGATCAACCACAAGGTGCTTTGCTCGGTTAAAGTCTCCACCCCAACCGATGTGGACATGGTGGCTGTGGGCGCCTATTATGCCGGTGCCCATATCATCCATATCGACGGCAGTTACGGCGGTACGGGGGCAGCCCCGGATATTGCCAAGAAAAATATTGCCATGCCCATTGAATACGCCATCCCCAAGGTCCACCGGTTTCTGAAGGAAGAGGGGGCCAGGGATAAAATTACCCTCATCGCCAGCGGAGGTATCCGCAATGCCATGGATGTGGCCAAGGCCATTGCCCTGGGCGCGGACGGATGCGTCATCGGAACGGCCGATCTTGTGGCCGTGGAATGCGTCCGGTGCGGAAATTGTGAAAGCGGCCGCGGCTGTGCCAGGGGAATTGCCACCACAGACCCGGAGCTGGGGTACATGATCGATGAGGCCTATGTGGAACAACGGCTTGTCAATATGTATATGGCATGGAGAAAGCAGTGGTGCTCGCTTTTGCGATCCTTTGGCATGAAAAGCATCAGGGAACTCAGGGGCCGCTCAGACCTCCTCATCCATCTGGATTATCTGGATGAGGAAGAAAGAAAACAATATCAGCCCGCACCCGGCTATAAAATGGTTTTATAATAAGGATTTTTATCATGATGAAGAGGCAGACAGATACTCTCATAAAACATATTCTTAATTCACGGGGACGGATTCCCCATATCGAGACGCCGGTGAACAAATGCGATGAAGAAGGCGGATGCGGCGTCACAGGCTTCATGGCTTCCATCCCCATTGCGGGCCGCCATATCTATGAACCCTCGGTCCAGATGCACAACCGGGGCAACGGCAAAGGCGGGGGCATTGCAGCAGTGGGCTTAAGCGCACGGGATCTCAATATTCCCCAGGATGTGCTAGAAGACCATTATCTTCTTCAGGTGGCCTATATTGATGAAGCTGCCATTGGAGCCGTGGAAGCGTCCAATATTACCCCCCATTTTGATATTTATAAATCGGAAAAGACACCAACCATCGGTGATTATAAAAGTATTGGCCTTGAGGTGAAACCGCCCGAAGTATGGCGGTATTTTGTCAGGGTTAAACCGGGTGTGCTGAATAAATTCATCCAAAACAACAGCCTCTATGAAATGGACAAAAGAAAGGCTGAAGATGAATTTGTATTCCAGAATTCCATCCGCCTGAACCAGACCTATTATGCCTCCCTGGGAGAAAAAAAGGCCTTTGTCCTCTCCCATGCGAGAAACGTCATGATCCTGAAGGTGGTGGGGTATGCAGAACAGGCCACCCAGTATTATTGCCTGGATGATTTCCGGGCCCACGGCTGGATCGCGCACCAGCGGTATCCGACCCGGGGACGGCTCTGGCATCCTGGCGGGGCCCATCCTTTTTCAGGCATGCATGAGGCCCTGGTGCACAACGGTGATTTTGCAAACTACCATGCGGTCAGTGAATATTTAAACCAGCACAATATTTATCCCCAGTTTCTGACGGACACGGAAACCTCAGTCCTGCTCCTGGATCTTTACAACCGTGTCTTCGGCTATCCCCTGGAATACATCATCGAAGCCCTTGCCCCGACAACGGAATATGATTTTGACCGTCTTTCCAAAGAAAAACAGCAGGTGTACCGGTATATCCAGAGCCAGCACATGAACGGTTCGCCAGACGGCCCCTGGTTCTTCATCATTGCCAGAAATGATCCTTATCATGATCTCCTGCAGCTCATCGGCATCACGGACACAGCCATGCTGAGGCCCCAGGTCTTTGCCCTTGAGGAAAGGGACGAGGTCCAGATCGGCCTGGTCTGTTCTGAAAAACAGGCCATTGACGCCACCTTGCAAAGCATTGCATCCGAAGACAAACGGTTCTGCCCCATTGCCGACAAATACTGGAATGCCCGCGGCGGCAGCTCCACTGACGGCGGCGCCTTTACCTTTACCATCAAGGATGCGGGAAAAGGCGACGGGTCCAAAAAACTCATCACCCAGAACAAATTCGGGGAAACCGTCACCGTCCAGGAAGGGCAGATTCATTTTGATACTTCTCTTGAAATTTCAGGTTTGTTTGAAAATACTCAGGCAGCCCAAAAGGTCGCTGGCTTTTTTGACACAAAGGATTTAAAAGGCCTTCAGCAATTCTGTATTTCCGGGTTTGAAACCCTGACCTTCCAGGATATCAAAGGCCTCTGCCGTACGGTTGAAACCGTGTCAACTCAAAGCGATGACAAAAAAGCCATGGCCATTGGCCTTCTGACCTTTCTCAATGACCGGGTTTTCCCGACCGGTAACAAAAAAAGAAGTTCCCTTCTTGAGATCCTCCGGGAAAGCCTGACCCAAATCTTCAAATCCTCCCCGGCTATTGGAGAAAAACGGAACAGCCGATACGCCTATATCGACCGGGCCACCCGTGAAAATCTGCGGGCACCCATGGGAAATGAAACCATCCTGGTGGTCAATGCCAAAGAATTTGAGGCTGAGGGTGAAGACTGCGATTCCAGGATGATCAATAATGCCTATCGCCTCGGCTGGAAGCAATATATCTGCTATGGCTATAAAGGCCAGCGATTTACCGGATGCGGATTCGGAGCCGGTTCCGATGGTGTCAGGTTTGATGTCTATGACAGTTCCGGGGATTATATGGCCTCGGGCATTGATGGCATGGAAATCCATGTCCACGGCAATGCCCAGGATCAGCTCGGCCAGATCATGAAGCGCGGCAAATTCGTGGTTCACGGCGATGTCGGCCAGACTTTCATGTACGGCGCCAAGGGGGGTGAAGTCTATATCCTCGGCAACGCTGCAGGACGCCCCCTGATCAATGCCACGGGAAAACCCAGGGTCATCATCAACGGCACCTGCCTCGACTACCTGGCTGAATCCTTTATGGCCGGAGACCCTCTCAACGGCGGCGGGTTTGTCATTGTCAACGGCATTGAATTTGACGAGGCAGGAAAAGTCATCGATCTTCCCATACCCTATCCGGGTTCCAATCTTTTTTCCCTGGCCTCGGGCGGTGCCATCTATCTTCGGGATCCGGATTTCATGATCGTGGACGAACACCTGAACGGCGGCATGTTTGCCGAAGTTTCGGATGCAGACTGGAACCTGATCCTTCCTTATCTTGAAGAAAATGAAAAATTATTCGGTATTTCCATTGAATGTGACCTGTTGACCGTCAAGGGGCAGCAACTGCCCTTTAACAAGGTATACCGCAAAGTAATGCCCAAACAGAAATGATCCATGATGTCTGCCGGAAGGCTTTCCTTCCGGCAGACATCATGGCGTTTTCACCCCTGACGGATTATCCTTTTTAAAAGCAATATCTTCAACGTTCTGCCTGGAATTTATCAGAGGGTTTCAAAATTTCCGGATCAGAAAAACGCCGGCTGTAATCAGGATAATCCCGGCAAGGCGCATCCACCCAAATGGCTGGGCCGATACCCCCAGAAGGCCGAAATGATCCATGAAAACTGCCATAATGAGCTGGCCAGCCACCACCAGGCCAAAGGTCAGGGCAGCACCGAGGCGCGGAGTCAGGATGATGACGGCGGTTACATAGAAAGCGCCGAGAAGACCTGCACCCCAGATTGTCCAGTGAAGCCCGGAGGCCTGCCGGATGGCGGCAAAATTCACTCGGCTGGACAGGGCATAGGCAAGAAGGCCGAGGCTTCCCACCACAAAGGAGATCAGGGCTGCATAGACCGGATCACCAATGGCCCGGCCCATTTTCCCGTTCAACCCGGCCTGGAGCGGGGCCAGCATCCCGGCTGCCAGCGCTGAAAATAAAAATATCCATTTCATAATCATCATCCTTATAAAAAAATGGGGGTGTTATTCTACACAGAGCTATTATATCACACCACCGCGGGTTGGACAGGATTTATCCCTGTCAGCCGTCAATAAAAAACCGATACAGGAAATAAGAATCGAAAAAACATAAAAGCCATAACCGGGACCAAAGGAATTCTCTATCCGGTTGATAATCAGAGGACCCCCAAAATATCCTATTCCCCAGAATAAAAAATAAACTCCGGAAATTGTCCCTTTCTGTAAATCTGGGACAACCTCATTTAAATAAGCCAGGGAGGAAAGATAAAAAATTCCAAAACCAAGGCTTGCAAATCCCAGTATCCAGACCGCAGTCCAGTTATCAAAAGATGGAAAAGAGGCAAGGCTTGCGGCTGCGATCAACAATCCTGAAACCATGAATTTTTTTCGGCCAAAGATATCGGATAGAGGGCCTGTGCAGAATTGAGAAACACAGACAGACAGATAAAATACTGTAAAAAAGAGGCCCATGGCCGAAGGTGAAAAATGCTTATGATGGATCAGAAAAACCGGAATTATTGTTATAAAGGCCCCATATCCGGCACCATGCAGCATTATTCCCGTTAACGGGATAATATTTTTTGAGAATATAATCTGAAAAGTCGTCCTGATATTTCTTGTCATAGGATTTTTTTTCACCCTGGTTTCAGTCTTTCCTGTCTTGACCATGGTTTGGAGCACAAAGGCCCCTGTCAGGCAGAGGGATGAATAAACAAGAAAAACCCGGTTTCCGGCCAGTGCATTTTGGAACATCACGCCCAGGATTGGTCCTATCGCCAGGCCCATATGAAATACTGCCGTATAGATACCGATAGCCCTGGCCCTCATTCCCGGGAATTTTACGGACAGCATGGCCGGTACTAGTGCCCATACCGGGGCCTCACCAATCCCTTGTATGAATCTGCCCATGAAAATCAGGCCGGGTGTGTGGGCAATATAATATAATATTCCTGCGCTGAAACAAACATAATACCCGCCGACCAGAAGGGATTTAAACCCTATTTTATCCGCCAGGCTGCCGATGGGGATTTGGAAGATAATATAGGATACGGCAAATGCAGATGCAAGAAAACCCGCAGTGTCTCCTGACCCGGTCTGTTCAATAATTTTTTGTGGAAGTATCGCAACCACCATACCCACACCCATCATCATAAAAAATGCGGCAATGTTCAAACCTAAAAAAGCTTTATCTCTTAACATACGAAATCACCTTTTTTTATCTTTGTTCAATAACAAATAATTTAAAGGGGGTGCACAAATTGATAACGGGTCGTGCTAAAATCAGATTTCGGCCATGAGCCTGATTATGAATGCTCTCTTATCATCATTAAAGATGACAGCTTCAACAGGTCCGGTTGAAAAAAATGAGTGCGCGCCTTTAAAAGATAGAACAGGCAAAAGCCTGTAAGCCCTTATATAATTATCTTTTATGAGGCGGTGGGGGCGGGGTGTTTGAAAAAAAATAAACTAAAACAGGTAATTTATTCATTTGGGTTTATTCCTCACACAATCGATCCTTATTCGTTTATACAAACCATTTTGGTGTAATTTTATTTAGATAGCATAACCGGCCCTGTTCGGCAAAGGTTTTTTCTGCATCCGGATATTTGCCATAAGATTACGAGCGGCCAACCTGACTCAGACATCCAGGATGTCTTGCGGCTGCCCAACAGGGAGTCTGCGGTTTCAAGCCACGGGCTCATGCAAGAAGTTAAAAAATGACACTGGTGACCAATAATGAAAAGCATTTTCGTTGACAAAAATAGGCTCTTATCATACGATACACTCATCACCA
>MGTJ01000157.1:0-2504 GCA_001799395.1 Desulfobacterales bacterium RIFOXYA12_FULL_46_15
CAATCGGTAAGGTTCAGACATACCAATGCCATACATTATGATGCAGTGCATGCCATTGAATGTTTTAATAAATGGGCCATTGATGAAATCATCATTCTCAATGTTGCGCGGACATCTGAATCAAGGGAGCAATTTGCCGATATCATATACCGTATTTCCGGGGAATGTTTTGTTCCGCTGACCGCAGGCGGGTGGATTACAGATCAAGATTATGCAGATACCCTGTTGCGCAGTGGTGCCGACAAATTGATTCTGAATACGGCTTTTGCAGATGATTTGCCTCTTGTAAGGCGTCTTTTTGAAAGATATGGAAGACAATGTATTGTCGGCTCCATGGATGTGATGCGTTTAGAAGATGAAAGAACCACGGTCCGGGTGGACCGGGGCAGGAAGGATATTGGCATAGACCCGGTCCAATGGGCCTGTTTTATGGTTGAAAACGGGGCCGGAGAGATTTTTTTCAACTCCATGGATCATGACGGCGCCAGGAAAGGGTATAATCTGCCGGTATTATCCATGATATGTGATGCGGTAACCGTTCCTGTCATTGCCTTTGGCGGGGTCTTTACCTGGGATCACCTGGTTGAGGGATTCACCGCCGGGGCCCAGGCTGTTGCTGCTGCCAATATTTTTCATTACACGGAACACAGCACCAGAAAGGCCAAACGTCACCTGATTGATGCTGGAATTCCCATAAGGAGAGAATGAATGCGATACTGTGCAAGATGTTTTTATCCTGAGAATGCAAAACCCACCATCATTTTTGATGAAGAAGGGGTATGCAGCGGCTGCCGGTATCATGAAAGCCGCGGCAAACTGGAAATTGACTGGTCAAAAAGGGAAAAAATGTTTGACCGGATAGTCGATCAGGCCGGTAAAATGAGGAAGGCCAGGGGAAACAGCCATGATTGCATTATTCCTGTTTCCGGTGGCAAGGATTCCCATTTCCAGGTCTGGCTGTTAAAGAAAAAATATGGTCTGAATCCTTTGCTGGTGACTTTTAACCATGCCTATAATTCACCGGCCGGACTACGGAACCTGGAAAATCTGGTGGAAAGATCCGGGTGCGACCATGTCCGCTATACTGCAGGCCTTGATTCGGTACGCCGGGTGTCCCGGTATATGCTTGAGACAGTAGGGGATCTGACCTGGCATTACCACGCTGGTATCCGCACGTTTCCGTTCCAGGTGGCTGTTCAGTATAATATCCCCCTGATTGTCTGGGGGGAACACGGGTTTGCCGAACTGACCGGGATTGTCTCACTGGAGGATTTTGTGGAATTCACCTGCTGGACCCGTAAAGAACATGATATGCGAGGCTATGAGCCGGCCGATTTGATCGGTAAGGGCGGAATCACCCTGGGGGATGTGCTGCCCTATATCTACCCTGATGATGAAAAAATAGAGAAATGCGAGGTAAAAGGGATTTACCTGTCCAATTTTTTTAACTGGGATGCCAAGCCCCAGGCTGAATTCATGATAAAAGAATGGGGGTTTTCACCTGTTTCCTATGAACGGGAGCGGACATTTAATCTTTATGCCAAAATTGAAGATCATGCCAATGATGTGCATGATTATCTGAAATATCTTAAATTCGGCTATGGCCGGGCCACCGACGATGCAAGCATGGAAGTGAGGCATGGCAGGATGACCCGTGAACAAGGACTTTCCATGATTCAGCGCTATGATGGAAGACCCCCATCCTCCCTTGAAACATATTGTGATTTTTTAGGGCTTGGACCGGAAACGTTTTATCAGCTGGTTGATCCCATGCGGGACCCTTTAATCTGGCAAAAAGACAAAACCGGCGAATGGACCCCCATGGATGCAGTCTTTGGCCATGAAACCGGTCCGGATGAAGAGACCCAGCGCGTCAGGCAGGCAGAAGACCGGACCTTTGGGATGGCAAACCGGCATCTGTATTATAACCCTGATAATCCGCCCCTGCCCCTGGGTGACCCCAGGCTGGATGAAAGACCCATGGGTTTTAAAGCACTATAAAGGAAACAGGATGTCAAAACAACTTGAACTCTGGCGTTCAGACTTTGGATGGCAATACACGGCCCGCAACAACAACCGGATTACGCAGGAAGACCAGAGATGCCTTTTGAGAGACTGGGGTAAAATTTTGACCCATGCGGTGACGCCACACCCTTTGAGCGCCCTTGAGATAGGCTGCAGCATTGGCCGTAATATTGGGGCCTTACGTAATTTTATTCCTAGGATACACGGGATAGAACCAAACGCAAAAGCAGCAGCGATGGCTTCTGAAATGTATGCGGACAGCGGAGTTGTGATCCTGGAGGCAACGGCATTTGATTTGCCTTTTGATGATAATTCGTTTGATCTGGTCTTTACCTCCGGGGTGCTCATCCATATTGATCCGGATGATCTGTCCCGGGCAACCGATGAAATCATGCGGGTCTCAAGGCATTATATCGTCTGCATAGAATATTTTTCCCACACGCCTGAAAACCTCACCTACCATGGAAGGGAAGGATATC
>MGTJ01000157.1:2533-8222 GCA_001799395.1 Desulfobacterales bacterium RIFOXYA12_FULL_46_15
CTCAATCGATATCCGGGGTTAAGGGTTCTGGACTACGGTTTTCTCTGGCAGCCCCTGGATTCCAGCGACAACAGCAACTGGTGGCTTTTCGGGAAAAGATGATGAAAAAAAAAATACTTGGATTAATCCCGGCCAAAGGCGGATCAACCCGCCTGCCCCGTAAAAACATATTGCCTCTCCGGGGTAAACCCATGCTGCAATGGGCCGGTGATGCCCTTAGGGCCAGCGGTCTTTGCCGCCGCATTGTTGTCTCAACGGAAGATGAGGAGATAGCCGGCATTGCCCGGGATGCCGGGTTTGATGTCCCATACGTGCGGCCTTTGAGCCTGGCCCGTGATCCCGCAGGGGTTGAAGAGGTGGCCCTGCATTGCCTGGAAACACTGAAAAGCCGGGGAGAGTTATATGATATCCTCATCATAACCTTGCCCACCAGCCCTTTTGTCACGGCAAAGGATTTTAAGGCTGCCTATAAAATATTTCAGGAGCAAACTGCTGACTTCCTCATGAGCGTTTCTTTGTATGAGCATACCCCCTTTGCCGCCCTGAAACTGGAGAATAAGATGGTTTCCCCCTGGTTTCCAAAATATTTTGGCCGCAAATCCCAGGACATGCCCAATGCTTACCGGCCCAACGGGGCCATTCATATCCTCAGCATCCCTGCGTTTGAAAAAACAAAGAGCTATGTCTCTGCCCCGCTTTATGCCTATGACATGCCCTGGCCCAGGGGTTTGGATATTGATACGGCAGCAGATTTCGCCCTGGCTGAGGCCTTGCTGCAATCCGGAGGAATCTGGTGAAAATTGCTTTTCGAGCGGATGCTTCTTTTGAGATCGGCACCGGCCATGTCATGCGGTGCCTGACCCTGGCTGGTGCCCTGCAGGATAAGGGGGCAACCGTGGTATTTGTTTGCCGGGAACATCCCGGGCATTTATGTGATCTGATTTGTGAAAAAGGTTTTACAGTATTCAGGCTGGCTATGGGATATGGGGCAACACAGGATCAAGATAAAAGCCGTGATTCCGGAAAATCAGCCACACGACTTGCCCATGCGCATTGGCTGGGCACAGAACAGGACATTGATGCCCGGCAGACATTGGAAGCGTTGGCGGCGGGTTCTGTCTGGGACTGGCTGATTGTTGACCATTACGCCCTGGATATCCATTGGGAATCTGCCATGCGGATGATAACAAAAAATATCATGGCAATTGATGATCTGGCAGACAGGTGCCATGACTGCGAGATCATATTGGATCAGAATCTGTTTGAAGATCGGTTGAATCGATATTCCAGGCTTGTCAGGTCAAATACCTTACAATTATCAGGCCCTGACTATGCACTTTTGAGAAAGGAGTTTTCTCTTCACCGGCTCAGCAGAATAGGGGATACCCCTGATAAAAAACAAATGGTCATCAATTTTGGCGGGGTTGATATGTCAAACGCTGCCGGACAGGTGATATCATATTTAAAAAATGAATTTAACCGCTATATAGATATCAGGGTCGTTGCCGGTATAGCCAATCCGAATTTTCAGAATCTATGGGAAACCTGTAAGGGCCTTGAGAATATAAAACTATTCAAAAATGTCCGTAATATCGCCAAGGTGTATGCCGGGGCCTATATTGCCATAGGCGGCGGGGGCGTCAGCGCCCTTGAACGCTGTGCCTTGGGTATTCCGTCCTTGATCTATGCCGTTGCCGAAAATCAGGTGAACCCCTCCATCCAGTTGTCACGGACCGGTGCTGCAGTTTATATGGGTAAAATTGAAGACATAAAAAGGGATACCTTGGTTGAGACCCTGCACAGGCTGATAAATGACACTGGCGCCTGGCTTGAAATATCTCGGAGAGCCATGGAAACGGTTGATGCTAAAGGCACATCACGCATTACGGCTTGCATCATGGGCAAAAAGGAGTAAACATTGGCTGATGATAATTTAAGCGTTCTCGAATTCTGGGAAAAACGGGCGAACCTGGCAGAGCTTGCAGGCACCACTGATTTGATGGCAAAACAACTGGAAATCGAGATTATATCCAAACATATAAAGCCCTGCCAGAAGATCCTTGAAATCGGGTGTGGAAACGGAATAACGGCAATAGAACTGGCCCGCCGGTTTGACATAGACATTACCGGGATTGATTTCTCTGAAAAAATGATCTCTGAAGCCCGGAGACTTGCTTCGGAAAACCAATTTATGGGACACGTAAGCTTTAGTGTGGGTGATGCCCGTGATTTATCAAATATAACGGACCGTTATGATCTGATTTTTACAGAGCGGGTACTGATCAATCTTTTGGACTGGCCGACCCAGGCTAAGGCGATTAAAGACATCATAGCCCTGCTGAAGCCGGGCGGAAGGTATTTAATGTGTGAAAACAGCCGGGACGGTCTTGACAGGATCAATATGTACAGGGAATCCTGCGGGTTGACGAGGATAGATCCTCCCTGGCATAACCGGTATCTGCTGGAAAAAGAGGTACTTTGCCTGGAAATTGATGGGGCAAGATTAATGGGTGTTGAAGATTACAGTTCAACCTATTATTTTATCAGCCGTGTAGTGAATGCATGGCTGGCCGCTCAAGAGGGAATTGAACCGCAATACGATGCAAAGATCAATCAATTGGGGCTTCTTCTCCCGCCAATGGGAGATTTTGGCCAAGGCAAATTATGGATATGGGAAAAATGATATGGAAAATTCTTTAAATATTTCAACACCCGGCAAGACCTGCCGGATCGGTCACGGCCACCCAACCTTTATTATTGCCGAAATGTCTGCCAATCATGGGCAATCCATCCAAAAAGCAAAGGAGATCATTGCTAAAGCCGCACAATGCGGGGCTGATGCCATAAAACTTCAGACCTATACACCGGATACCATAACCATTGACTGCCATACCGGTCCGTTCATGATTGGCAAGGGAACCATCTGGGAGGGAAAGAATCTGTATGAATTATATGAAGAAGCCCAAACTCCCTGGGAGTGGCATGCCGAGCTGAAAACCGAGGCTGAGCGGCAGGGCCTTTTTTTCTTTTCCACACCTTTTGATCACTCTGCTGTTGATTTTCTGGAAAATCTGGGGATAGGGTTTTATAAGGTCTCGTCTTTTGAAATTATTGACGTTCCGTTGCTCAAAAGGATTGCCGCCACAGGGAAGCCGGTGATCATGTCCACGGGCATGGCCTCCCTGGCTGAGATTGATAAGGCCGTACAGACCCTGAATTCAGGCGGGTGTCCGGGGCTTGCCCTGCTTAAATGCACCAGTGCCTATCCTGCCTCTCCGGAGGAAATGAATCTTAAAACCATCCCCCATCTGGCAGAGGCCTTTGGCGTTCCTGCGGGTTTGTCCGACCATACGCTCGGTTTTGCCGTCCCTGTTGCTGCCGTGGCGCTGGGGGCATGTATCATTGAAAAACATTTCACCCTTTCACGGACCGGGCCTGGTCCGGACAGTGCGTTTTCCCTTGAACCGGATGAATTCAAAGCCATGGTTCATGCCATACGCGAAACGGAAAAAGCATTGGGGTGTGTTTCCTATGCCCTGACCCCCGGAGAAAAGGCCGGCAAAGTGTTCCGGCGGTCCCTGTTTGTCGTCCGGGACATGGCGGCAGGAGAATCCTTTACACCTCAGACGGTCCGTTCCATCCGGCCGGGCCATGGCCTTGATCCGGAATATTATGATATTGTGCTGGGAAAAAAATGCATCAGGCCTGTAAAAAGGGGCACACCCATGAGCTGGGATCTGCTCGGATAAGCCTTCGAAGACCGGCAACCTCATATTGAATATCGGATGTCTTGAGCATGGGAACTATCTGTTCGGTCCGATTATGAAAGGGATGCCAGGATCAGGTGACCGTCATACAGGATTGCTTGGGGTTTGGCATCTGCAAATATTCTCCGATAATGGGATGACCTATTTTAAAGCGCCGGCAATGGTTTTGGCCATGGTTTCCATATTGCTGAGGTAATCATAAGCCAGGGGATCAATAGACACCACGGCGCCCTTGATGGCTGAGGCAATTTTTTCTGCCGCACTCCGGTCAAACTGGGGCTGGACAAAAATTACCCGTGTTTTTTCCTTTTTGGCAAGTTTGATAATATTGGACAATTCTTTTCCCTTGGGGGCTTTTCCCATGGTTTCCACGGCAATCTGGTGCAGGCCGTAATGGTCTGTAAAATACCCGAAGGCAGGGTGGAAAACAAAAATATTCTCTCCCTTTAACTCCTTGAGTATAGTGTTCAGACGAAGGTCAAGGTCATCCAGATCTTTGACGAAAAGGTCATAATTTTTCCGATAGGCTTCCCGGCCTTCCGGGTCAAGGCCGGACAAGGCCTTAAAAATAGTATGGGCCTGGATTTTTATATTCTCAGGGCTCATCCAGATATGGGGGTCCTTGCCTGTATGGCCGTGGTCTTCCTTATTCCCAGAATGGCCGGAATCATGGTCATGGTCTTCACCTTCATGGTGATGCTCTTCCATGTCTCTTAGGACTATACCGTCACGGGTATCCACAATCTTCAATCCGTTGACGGATTCGATTTTGCCCATGATGCCGTTTTCAAAATCAATGCCTATCCTGAAATAGATGTCAGCCGACATCAGGTTTTTAATCTGATCCGGTGAAGGTGAATAGATTTCCGGGCTCTTGCCCGGCTTAACAAGGACATCGACATTAACGCGGTCCTGTCCGATTCTTTCAACAAGATATTTCTGGGGCAGGATGCTCACCTGGATGTTCAGCAAAGATTTGGCCCATACACACTGGGGAAGCACCCACATCAGGGCAGCGGCTGCCATGGCTGCTGCCCGGGTTTTAAACAGTCTCATCTTTTCACCTCGGGTTTTCTTTTTTAAACGTGTCGATCAGGCAGTACAGTACCTGGCCGGATCATGAAACGGGTTTATATTTATCCGTCAGATGCCGGGGAGGCGCTCTCGTATGCTTTGTCTGGAATATCCAGGCTATAAAAATTTTAGTACATGCCTGGACTGTTTCAGCATGAACCGGAAAACCTGGGGCCGGATTCAGGTAACCGACCGCCAGGGAATGGTGAAGGCTGCTCATAACCCGGCAGACCGGACAGTCGTCAGAGATTCCGGGTTCAGGCCGGTGGAACGTGACAAAAAAACCGGTTTCGTGGTTGTGGGAATGGTGATGGGAACATAACAGGTGCAGGGAAAGGGCCAATCCCTGGAAAGAAAGATTGAAAACAATGGCCCAGATCATGAGGAGTCCGGTATATTGGGAGAAATAAATCATTTTATCCCTTGGCAGAGGATTCAAGTTCATAGCGCCTTTTCTCTGGGTTTGTGGGCAACCAGCGCCACGAGAGGCAGATTGTTTTTGGCAATAATCACTTCTTCACCGTGATAGACCATATCAATCAGTTTTGACAGATTCGCTTTCGCCTCAGATACATTGATGATCATAAATTTTCCCTTTGCTATTAAAGTGTTAAACCAACTATATCCATTCGGGTCTGGTTGATCAAGCCATATTAATGGAAAGGTTTCTTTTCGTAACTATAACGATATTCTTGCCGTGATCTGCTCTGTATTTTCATCTTTGCGGAACAGCATTTTATTTCTCTTTTTCTTATGGCAGTTTATGTATCATCCGGGCGGATACAAGACAGCCCGGATCGGAGATACGTTAAGCCAAAACCCTTGTCACGTCAACTCAAAAAGAAGAG
>MGTJ01000158.1 GCA_001799395.1 Desulfobacterales bacterium RIFOXYA12_FULL_46_15
CGGATGGAAGGAAAAATGGGGAAAGCTCCCGCCCTTCCACGGTATCGGCATCGGCACCAATTCGGTCCAGACCGGTTTTCCCATGGGCATCCGGGGCGGGTCCCAGTCGTTTATCAAATTCAATGAAGACGGGGAAGCCACCGTCATGTCCGGTGTTGTGGACAACGGTCAGGGCAATGAAAACATGCTGGTCCAGATCGCGGCCGAAGAGCTGGGCCTTCTGCCCGAAGACATTCATCTCGTCAATGCAGATACGGAAACCACATCGTCCGATCCTGGCTCCTATTCCCAGGTTTCCACCTTTGTGGGCGGCCAGGCCGTGAAAAATGCCGCAGCCAACTGCAAGGCAAAGCTGTTTGAAGTGGCTTCCAAAATCCTGAAAGCCCCGGCAGATACCTTAGCGGCCAAAAACCGGATGATCTTTGTAAAAGACGCTCCTGAAAAATGTGTTCCTTTAAAAAAAGTCGTGAGGGTGGCGCTTACCAATTTTATTTCCGTCAATGCCGAAGGCGGGTACTGGCCCAAGGTGGACATGAAACGCGAATGGGTATCCAACCCCTATGGCCAGATGTGTGAAGCCTTTTCCTTTGGCACCACCATCATCGAAGTCAAGGTGGACCCAAAAACCGGACAGGTAACGGTTTTAAACTGCGTTGCCTGCCAGGATGTAGGCAAAGCCCTGAACCCCCTGGTGCTGGAAGGCCAGTTTGAAGGGTCTGTCGCCATGGGCGGCCAGGGCGGCATGCTGACCGAATATCACGAATGGAAGGAAGGCCGGTGCCTGAACCCCACCATGCTGGATTATAAATTGCCCCTGGCCATGGATATGCCGCCCATCCACAATATCATCGTGGAATCCATCGAGCCTAAAGGTCCCTACGGCGCCAAGGAAGCGGCCATGTCCATTGCCATGAGCGCGGCCCAAGCCTATGCGGCTGCGGTGAGCAATGCCGTTGGGGTTTACATGGATTCATTTCCGCTGACCCCGGACAAGATCCTGGCAGCCATTAAAAAGAAAAAATCATGAAAAAAATAAGAGTTGAAGATGCGGTCGGGACCATCCTGGCCCATGACATGACAAAGATTAAAAGAGGCGAGTTCAAAGGGGCGGCCTTTAGAAAAGGCCATATTGTCAAACCTGAAGACATCCCGGAACTTCTGAAAATCGGGAAGCAGTATCTCTATGTCCTGGACCTGGGTTCAGACCAGCTCCATGAAGATGATGCGGCCAAAAGGATTGCCACAGCCATTTCAGACCCGGATCTTGAGTTCACAGACCCGAGAGAAGGCAAGATCAGTATTGTTGCAAAACATGCCGGTCTTCTGAAAATCAATGTGGATGCCCTTCTCTCAGTCAACCGGATGGACTCCATTATCGTGGCCACCCTGAAAAATAATTTTCCCTGTGAAAAAGGAACCATTATTGCCGGGACCCGTATTATCCCCCTGACCATTGAAAAAAGCCGGATCGAAACCCTGGAAACTGTGGCTGAAAAATCCTTTCCCATCCTTTCGGTAAAAGCCTATCGATCCCTGAAAGTCGGGGCTGTGGTCACAGGTTCCGAAGTCTTCAGCGGTCTCATCACCGATGATTTCGGGCCCTCCATCGGCAAAAAAATCCAGGATGCCGGTTGCAGCATTTTAAAGAAAATCGTTGTGCCGGATGATGAAAAAAGAATTTCCAAGGCCGTGCTTGAGCTGAAAGACCTGGGATGTGAATTGATCATCACCACAGGCGGCCTGTCCGTGGACCCGGATGATGTGACCCGGGTCGGCGTCATGGGTGCGGGTGCCAAAGTTACCTTTTACGGCAGCCCGGTTCTGCCCGGTGCCATGCTCATGGTCTCGGATCTTTCCGGCATTCCGGTCATCAGCCTTCCGGCCTGCGTGTTTTATTACAAACGCACCGTGTTTGACCTGATTTTCCCGCGGGTCCTGGCCGGAGAAACCATTACCGGCGACGATATTGCCGCCATGGGCCACGGGGGGTTGTGCATGAACTGTGAAATCTGCCATTACCCGGTGTGTTCATTTGGACGATAAGGAATCCTCATGCTGTTAAACGAACTCGTCATTGCCGTTAAAGGGGCCGGAGAAATGGCCACGGGCATTGCCTGCCGGCTTTATAATGCCAATTTCAAACAGATTTTCATGATGGACATTGATAGCCCCATGGCTGTCCGGAGAAGGGTCAGTTTCTGCGAGGCGGTTCATGACGGGACTGCCTTTGTTGAAGGCATTGAGGCAAAAAAAGTCCTGACCCCGGATCAAATCCGGACGGCCTGGGACAACAATACCATTGCGGTTCTGGTTGATCCGTCCTGGAAAACCGTCAACATCCTCAACCCTCATATAATGGTCGATGCCGTCGTTGCCAAGAGAAATCTCGGCACCACGATCACGGAAGCCCCCCTGGTCATTGGTCTCGGGCCCGGGTTCACGGCAGGGGAAAATGTGCACATAGCCATTGAAACCAACCGGGGCCACAATCTTGGCAGGGTTATCCTGGATGGCAGCCCTGAGCCCAATACCGGCATTCCCGGCACCATTGCAGGCATTGCCGGTGAGCGTGTGCTCCGGGCTCCGTGCGCCGGGATTTTTACCTCTCACCTTGACATCGGCGCCCTGGTTCAAAAGGGCGATATCGTCGGCCATGTGGATAAAGAGCCTGTCCTGACCATTATTGACGGGGTTGTCCGGGGGCTTATCCGGCCCCGGACCCTTGTGACCAAAGGTCTTAAGATCGGGGATGTGGACCCCAGGGGAAAGATGGAGTATTGCACCACAATTTCGGAAAAAGCAAGGGCTCTTGGCGGCAGTGTGCTGGAGGCCATTTTAAGACATTATAATCAATAAAGGGAGATCACCACCATGTTGACAAACGCATATATCCCGTACAAAGGCTATTATTCCTCACCTTTTGCCAAATGGCAGGGGAGCCTTGCCAATGAACACTCCGTTGTCCTGGGCGCAAAAACGGCCAGGGCCTGGCTTATGGATAAAAACATCAGCCCGGAAAATTTTGATTACCTCATCCTCGGCATCACCGTGGGCCAGCCCCATGTGTTTTACGGCGGCCCCTGGGCCTCGGCCCTGATCGGAGCAGAAAACATCCCTGGCATGTTTGTCAGCCAGGCCTGCTCCACCTCCACCACGGTCCTTTACCAGGCAGCCCAGGGCATTGAAACCGGGCTTTATAAAAACGTCTTTACCCTCATGACGGACCGGTGCTCCAACGGGCCCCACACCATCTGGCCCAACCCGGGCGGCCCCGGCGGCCAGGTGATCAGCGAAAACTGGGTCATGGACCAATTCAACAATGACCCCTGGGCAAAAAACGCCATGATTCAAACTGCTGAAAATGTAGCCAAAGAAGCAGGCGTAACCCGGGAAGCCTGTGATGATCTGGCCCTCCGGCGGTATGAACAGTACCTGGATGCCCTGAAAAATGACCGGGCCTTCCAGAAGCAGTATATGTTCCCGGTGGCCGTGGATATTTCCAAAAAGAAATCCATTACCCTGGAAAAAGACGAAGGCATCCTTCCCACTACAAGGGAAGGCCTTACCGGGTTAAGACCGGTTCTGCCCGGCGGGGTTCACACCTTTGGCGCCCAGACCCACCCGGCCGACGGGAACTGCGGCATCATAGTCACCACAAGGGAAAAGGCAAAGGAGCTGAGCCGGGATGCTTCAAAGGATGCAAGGATCGTGTCCTATGGATACTCGCGGGCAAAAAAAGGATTCATGGCCATGGCTGTGGTCCCGGCGGCCCGGATGGCCCTCACCAATGCCGGGATTTCCATCAGGGATGTAAAGGTCATCAAGACCCACAATCCCTTTGCTGCCAATGATATTTATCTTGCAGACCAGATGGGCATTGACGTGAACACCTTCAACAATTTCGGGTCCTCCCTCATCTTTGGCCATCCCCAGGCCCCCACGGCCGGGCGGCTCATCATCGAAGGCATTGAGGAACTGGCAGACAAGGGCGGCGGGTATATGCTCTTTACCGGGTGTGCAGCCGGGGATACGGGCGCAGCCCTTATTATTAAAATCGGATAATAAAAATTAAAATATTTAATTTAAATCTTCATACAGGAGGAAAACACATGCGTGCATTACTAATCGGCGGCGTCGGCGGAATGGGCCAGGGAGTGGCAAGGGATCTGATCAAACAGGAAAAAATAACCCAGGTCATCCTGGCAGACCTTTACCCTGATCCGGAAAGAGTATCCAAAAAACTGAAGGAAAGCGAAAAAACCTCCCTGATCAAAATGGATGTCATGGACCATGACGCCATGGTCAAGGCATTCAAGGAAGTCGATGTGGTCATCAACACGGCAGGCCCGTTTTATAAGACCGCTGTTCCTGTTGCCAAGGCTGCCGTGGAAGCCAAAGTCAATTATATCGACATCTGCGACGATTATGAAGGCACACAGATCCTTTTCAATTCCGATATCGACAAAATGGCCAGGGAAGCGGGCATCACGGTTCTGACCGGCATGGGATCAGACCCGGGCACTAACAATATCCTGGTAAAATGGTATGCCGACCGCCTGGACAAAGTGGATGACATCTATCTCTACTGGGTGGTCAGCATTGCGGAACTGGCAGGCGCTGCCTGGGACCACAGCCTTCACATGACTCTCGGCAAAATCCCCCAGTTCATCAACGGTGAGCTGGTGACTGTAGAAGGCGGCACCGATGTGGTGGCCGAGCAGTTCCTCCCGCCCCTGGGAGTCTGCAATGTCCGTTATGTGGGCCATCCCCAGCCATTGACTCTCCCGAAATACATCAAGGGTGTCAAAAACGTCATCATCAAAGGCGCTCTCATTCCGCTATGGGTGGATGAACTGATAAAAGAGCAGAAAGACACAGGGCTTCTCTCCACCGAACCCATCGAAGTCAAAGGCACCAAAATCACCCCCTATGATGTGGCCCTGAAACTCTGGCAGAAGATCCCCGAGGGCCGGGACAACGGACCCCAGTCTTCAGGTCTGAAGGTCATTGTCAAAGGCGAAAAGGACGGCAAAAAAGTCACCTATACCGCGGACATGGCTGGCCGCATGGCCCCGGGCACAGGCCTCCCTGCCGCCATCGCCGCCATGATGATGGCCGACGGCCTTGTCACGGTCAAGGGTGTGGTTGCACCCGAAGGGTGCATTGATGCAGACATTTTTCTGGGCGAATTTTTGAAACGCGGCGCCAGAATCCACCAGACCCATAAAATTGATTCCATGTTTGAAACAGGGAAATAAGGAGAAGCTGATGAAAGAAACACCCAAACTCAATCTATCCAAAAGCTTGGCCCTGTATGAAGAAGCGCTGGGCCTTGTGCCCGGCGGCGTGCTCGGGGCCAGAAAACCCACAGATTTCATCAATGGCGAATACCCCATCTTCCTTGAAAGCGGGAAAGGCTGCCGCCTCATTGATGTGGACGGCAATGAATTTGTCGATTTTCTCTGCGGCTACGGCCCGGTTATCCTGGGCTACCGCGAATCGGAAGTGGATGAAGCGGTTTACCAGCAGATCAAAGACAAGGGATTCTGTTTCACCCTGACCCAGAAATTTCAGAACCTTTTGGCGAAAAAGCTGAAAGAACTGGTGCCCTGCTCTGAAATGAGCATCTTTCTCAAAACCGGTTCCGACGCCACCAGCGCAGCTATCCGCATTGCCCGGGCCCACACGGGAAAGCTCAAAGTCATGCGCTGCGGCTACCACGGCTGGCATGACTGGTGCGTGGAAATGAAGGGCGGCATCCCAAAAAAATTCTTTGAGGATGTATATGAATTCCAGTACAACAACCTCAGCCAGCTCGAAGACCTCATGTCCGCCCACGGCAGCGACACCGCCGCCATAATCATGACCCCTTTCGGTCATCCCAACCACCAGAAAATGCAGGAGCCGCTGCCGGGCTTTCTTGAAAGCGTAAAAGAGCTGGCCCACAAATACGGCGCCGTCCTGGTCTATGACGAAATCCGCACCGGGTTCCGGGTCTCCATGGGCGGGGCCCAGAAATACTACGGCGTGACCCCGGACCTGACCGTTCTCGGCAAAGCCATTGCCAACGGCTATCCCATATCTGTGGTCACCGGTAAAAAAGACATCATGATGGCAGCAGCGAGCAAGCTCTTTATCTCGTCCACCTTTTTTCCCAACAGTGAATCCTTTGTCGCCGCCCTAAAGACCATTGAAATCCTGGAGCGGGACAAGGTTCTTGAAAACATCTGGGAAAAAGGCAAAACCTTCATGGACGGTATAGAGGCTCTCATCGGCAAACACGATGTGGGCGCTGAACTCACCGGCATCCCGCCCATGTTCTATATCACTTTTAAGAGCGACGACACCGGCGCCTACAAAGCCAAACGCACGGATTTCTACACCGAGCTGATCCGCAAGGGCTTCTTTTTCACGCCCTTCCACCACGGCTATATCAGCTTCCGCCACACCCAGAAAGACCTGGACCTGACCCTGAAAGCCATTGATGAGTCTTTTGCTTTCATCAAAGACAAGTACAAATAGTTCATCCGCCCAGCCCCAGCCCCGGAAAACTTTTCCGGGGCTGGGCTTTTGGGTCTGCTGGATTTTCTGGTTGGCCGGTCAATAGATACATGCATCTAAAATGGAAAGCACTTCTGATAACAGCAGGTCGTTACTTCGTTCTATCCGTTTAGCACCCCGGGACAGAAAGTCGACCGATTTGGCTTGTTCGACCATAATGAAACCCGTTAGCTTACTGTCTTCCGGAATAGGTATGTGAAAAGGAAACCCGCGATCAGTGTTTGTAATTGGACAGACGATAGCCAAACCTGTACTTCGGTTAAATAAGTCTTTACTTACAACGAAAGCAGGTCGCCTGCCTTTTTGCTCATGACCTGATTGCGGATCAAATGTAATCGCAATGATATCCCCCTGCTTGGGAATGTAGGCCGTCATTTACCAGACCTCCTTGCCAACTGGTTCTCCCCAGCCAATTTCACCGGCTTGATAATTTTCAGGAATACGTGACACAAGATCCTTAAGATTATGCTGCCCGCGAATCCTTTTGGCAGGTGTAACCAGCATAATGCCGTCTTTTACACTGATATCAACCGCATCGCCGACATCAAGCTGTGCATCTGAGAGCAGGTTCTTGGAAATACGAAGTCCCTGGCTATTTCCCCATTTTTGAATTTTTGTAAGCATTACACGCCTCCATCTATATTGTCTGTGTATAGCCTATGTATATCCAATTTGGATACAATTTTCAAGGATAATTTTAAACCCAATGCAAACATCTGCGAGTATCTCCTGGCATTTTCCTGCAAACACCGGCAGTGGGTTTTCAGTATTCCAAAGCGGCTCCGGATTTATTTTCTTTATGACCGAAAGTTAATCGTTACTGACGGCTGCTTTCTGGATGATGGCAGGAGAATTTATGAGGTTGGCCCTCTTTTATTTCCAAAATGTCAGAGTTCCATGAGAATTATCAGCTTTACAGTGGAACTGGACATTATTGAAAAGATATTACGCCACCTTGATCTTTGGTATACCCGCAACCATGACCCGCCGCAAAAGGTTTCCGATTATATCCTTGAATTGGTCTACAATTAGACAGACTCTCGGATTCCGGTTTTTGATGAATGGCATCGGCGTGATGCCGCAGTGCAGGAGATCAGTCAGAAATGGGGAGGCCATCAGACAATAACAGGCCCGTTCCTTAGTGTCCCCTTTAAGACATTTTTTAAAGACGCTGACGGCAAGACACAGTTTAAACTCGGTTACCTGCAAATCCTGCCTGAAACCCTGGATGTAATGGGCGAGATAAAACCCGAGGTGCGATACCGGAGCCTTTTTGAGGCGGTTCTCTATAATATCAGGCTCAAATTCAGCGGGAATTTCAAACTGCCGTCAATGACCCGGCTCAACATTGATCCCAATCATATTCTCTGGGACAAGGCATATTTATCACTCGGCCTTACGGATATGGGCGGCATACAGGACAAGATCATCGTTCATTTCAACGGGGCTGCCTATAATGCCGAGCCGGGGTTAAAAACGACGGCTTTTCCGCAACCTGGAAGATATTGCACCTGAACAGAAATTACCCTCAATTCTGGGAAGGCGGTCAA